>CAZCXZ010000047.1:0-13592 GCA_964502705.1 Uncultured Candidatus Berkiella sp.
CGAGCGGCGTACATGGCACGCCGCTCGGTCAACTTTGATTTTAGTTAAAAAGCTATAATATCCCCCATGAATTAACCATTTACTAAGGCGAAATTACACGCTTTAGCATAAATGCATTTGGGGTAACACAATGTCTGCAAACGGCGCAACATCAAGCACAGCAAAAAAAATCGTTAAAATTCCTGGCACGATGGATCAGCTTCATTTGGATTTTAATGCATTGTGCAAAACAACCGGCTGGTATAATAACTGCGGTTTAAATTGTTTAACCCATTTTCTTTATAACAAGCTCAGTAAAATGCCGGCTGATGAATTTGATCTGTTTTTAGTAGAAAACCCTGAGTATCTGTCTTTACTAGAAACTTTTAAAGAATATTATTCTATTAGCCAAGAATTTGGCTGGCATGACCTATTAAATCTCATGCAATCACATCCTGCTGCGACAGACCAAGAAGCCATATTTGCACCGGTACTACGTTCGCACCTAGGTAAACTTCTGCTTGAGAAAGCAGATGAACTATGGAGTTTAGACGCAAGTGCCGCAATCTCTGCCTTTAGAACCACAGGCACAGTTGCTGATATTGCAGCGCCTATTTATTATTCGAACAAAGCTTTTTTCGATAGTCAAAGAGCTGCCTTTGAAAAAGCGTTTATCGAATCGTTAGATGCTGAACCGACGGCGCTTGAAATTGAGACCGCAATAAACAAAATTAAATTCAATACAGATAATATGAAGATACAGGGTTTTGAACCCAAAGAACAAGAAGTTTACGAACATGTCATATTTCAGAGAAAAACCCTCCTTGAGGAACATTTTCATGATGAAGCACATATTTATTGGATGACACAAGGCTGCCAAAATTATGCTAAATTTGTAGCTAATCTTTATAATGCAGTGATGATCTCTGCTGATCAGCTACAAATGTTAAGTGAACGTTTCAACATTGGCGTAGAAGTTTACACGCCAGATTCGATGCGAGCAGCCTTATTAGATGTTAATTTGGCAAATGAAACCCATGGTGCACAATCATTGCCACAAAGGCAATTTCATTGGACGATGAAAGTACTGAATATGGGCTTACATTGGACCTACCAAGAACCAGATAAAGACTTACAAGCCATGCAGCAGCATAACCAATATTATGGTGCAAGCGCAGGTCTCAGCAAATTCAAAATCAATACTTTACAAGCACAATCTGCCGATCTCATTATTGCTGAAGTACGTTGCTTACTAGGCGACATTACGGAAGCTGAATTAGCTGAAATTAAAACCATCGCTTTATTAGCGCGTGAATTAGCGCGAAAAGTGACCATTTCTCCCGCAATAGTTACACCGTTTAGACGAGATGTTTACACTGTTTTAAATGCAACACCTGCAGGAAAGGAATATATTGCGTTAATTTTGGGAAATGATGGGTTGCTTAAACTCATTAATGAACAATTTAATGCAGCCGCCATGCGTGAATTTATGAATAGCCATGCGAGTGCGATTGAAAAGGTTAAAACTTTTAACAAGCCGACACAAACTGCGTTATTTAATGCATTTATGAATAAAAATCCGCACCTGAAAGTATCGACCTCACCAATGGTTGATGTGTTAGAAGAAGCCTTAGCAAGTCAGGTTGGACTCACGATCACACTGACCGCAGATCAAATAAAAGGGATTAAATTGTCACTTTTGTCGATTATGCAAACTAACGAACATGGGAAAGCGCTTGCTGCACTCATTGAAAAATTCCCAGCAGTGGTCGATGCATTTAATCTTTATCCAGAAGTGGCAATTCGAGAACTGGTTAATTCGTCTAAGCTGCCTGATATTCTGCCTAAGCTTGAGAAATTGAATGCGACAGAACTTAAAATGTTTCTTGATCGATATGTGGCATCCACACAAATGGCTAAAGCGCCAGTGGTAAAGCCAATCTTGTAAATAGAGTTAAAAAAAGGGCCGACTGATCGGCCCCAAATGTAAATATTTCTTATCGCCCGCTTTCGTCTGCCTTCGCTTTCAAGCTACGGCGAGGCTTCATAACAACATTCCTATAGGGAATGTTGTTATTCGTCCCAGCTTAACGCACCGCCGGTTTGGTATTCTGTCACGCGTGTTTCAAAGAAGTTCTTTTCCTTCTTCAAATCAATCATTTCACTCATCCAAGGGAAAGGATTATTCACGCCAGGATATTGCTCAGCTAAACCGATTTGTGAACAACGTCGGTTGGCGACATATTCCAAGTATTCACGGAACATTTGAGCGTTTAAGCCCAAAATGCCGCGTGGCATGGTATCGACTGCATATTGATACTCTAAATCAACACCATCACGGATCAGTTGAATCATTTCTTGTTGGAACGCATTGGTCCACAAGTCAGGATTTTCAATCTTAATTTGGTTGATCACGTCGATACCAAAGTTAAGATGCATGGACTCATCACGTAAAATGTATTGGAACTGCTCAGCGGTACCAACCATTTTGTTGCGTCGACCGAGTGACAATACTTGCGTAAAGCCAACATAGAAGAAAATGCCTTCAAATATTACATAGAAAGCAATCAAGTCTTTTAAGAGACGTTGATTGGCTTCAAAGGTACCCGTATGGAAGTTTGGATCACCTAAGCTTTCAGTGAAAGGCAGCGCCCAAGCCGCTTTGTGCGCAACCGCAGGTAATTCACGGTACATGTTAAATACACGCCCTTCGTCCATGCCTAAGCTTTCAATCACATATTGATAAGCATGGGTATGTAAGGCTTCTTCAAAAGCTTGTCTCAATAGATATTGGCGGCATTCAGGATTGGTAATATGGCGATAAACCGCTAATACCAAGTTGTTAGCAACCAAGGAATCGGCTGTCGAGAAAAAGCCTAAGTTACGCTCGATGATCATACGTTCATCAGGCGTTAAGCCATCTTTGCTGCGCCACAGTGCAACGTCAGCTGTCATATTAATTTCGGTTGGCATCCAGTGGTTCGCGCAAGCCACTAAATACTTATCCCAAGCCCAATCATATTTGAAGGGAACTAATTGGTTCAAGTCGGCTCGGCAGTTGATGATTTTTTTATCATCAACGCGAATTCGCGCAGCGCCCATTTCGAGCGCTTCCAAACCAGTGGCACCGCCACTGGCTCGTTTATTGGTTGCTGGAGGCGTCATAGTGACTGTCATGATATTTCTCCTTTATTGACACGCTTCACAGGTAGGATCATCAATCAGGCATTGTGGTGCCGCAATGACGGTTTCATCCATCGAAGATTTAACGGCATTTAAAGTGCTGCGTGAAACGGTAGATTTTTCCGCGTCAGAGGCGCCTAAGGTACGACAGTAGTAAGTGGTTTTCAAACCGCGTAACCAAGCTAATTTATAAACCGAATCAATCGCTTTGCCCGAGGGTTTAGCAATGTAAATGTTTAACGACTGGCTTTGATCAATCCATTTTTGACGACGTGCGCCTGCTTCAATTAACCAAGCAGGTTCTACTTCGAAAACAGTGGCGTATTTGGCTTTGAGCGCCGCTGGAATACGATCAATCTGTTGTACGCTGCCGTTGAAATATTTAAGGTCGTTAACCAGCACTTCATCCCAAATATTGAGCTTTTTCAAGTCATTCACTAAGTAGGGGTTAATGACAGTAAATTCACCGGACAGATTCGATTTAACGTACAGATTTTGATAAGTCGGTTCAATCGACTGTACCACACCACAAATGTTAGAAATGGTCGCAGTTGGTGCAATCGCCATCACGTTAGAATTTCGCATACCAACGGTTTTAACGCGTTCACGCAAGGTTTTCCAATCAAAGGTTGTTTTGGTATCCATTTCTAAATACTTGCCACGGTATTCAGCCAGCGTCTTTATGGAGTCAATAGGCAGAATGCCTTTGCTCCATAAAGAGCCTTCAAATGTAGCGTAGGTGCCGCGTTCTTCTGCTAAATCGGTGGAAGCTTTAATCGCAAAGTAGCTGATGGCTTCCATCGTGTTGTCAGCGAACTCAACGGCCGCTTGTGAAGAGTACGCAACATCAATTTGATAGAGCGCATCTTGGAAGCCCATTAAACCCATACCAACAGGACGATGACGCAGGTTAGAACGTCGTGCTTGGATCACGGAGTAATAGTTAATATCAATCACGTTATCCAGCATGCGAAGTGCGGTGTTAACCGTTCTTTGCAGCTTTTCAATATCCAATTTTTTGTCTTTGATGTGCTGCGATAAGTTAATACTACCTAAGTTACAAACCGCAATTTCATCATTTGAGGTATTCAATGTGATTTCAGTGCACAAGTTTGAGCTGTGGATCACACCGGTGTGTTGCTGAGGTGAACGCAAGTTGCATGGATCTTTGAAAGTCACCCAAGGGTGGCCAGTTTCAAATATCATGCCTAACATTTTGCGCCATAAGTTAACCGCAGACACTTTCTTAAAGTTTTGAATAATGCCAGCTTCTGCTTTTTGCTCATAATGCTCATAAGCTGTATCAAATGCTTGACCATAAAGATCGTGAAGGTCTGGCACATCATCTGGTGAGAACAGCGTCCACTCTTTGTTTTCCATCATCCGTTTCATGAACAAATCTGGTACCCAGTTGGCAGTGTTCATGTCGTGAGTGCGGCGTCTGTCGTCCCCAGTGTTTTTACGTAAATCGAGGAATTCTTCGATATCTAAGTGCCAAGTTTCTAAGTAAGCACACATTGCGCCTTTACGTTTACCACCTTGGTTAACAGCAACAGCGGTATCGTTAGCCACTTTTAAGAAGGGCACAACGCCTTGTGACATGCCATTCGTGCCTTTGATATGAGCGCCCATAGCACGTACTGAAGTCCAGTCGTTACCAAGGCCACCAGCAAATTTTGACAGTAGGGCATTGTCTTTGAGTGAGCTATAAATGCCTTCTAAATCATCTGGAACGGTCGTTAAGAAGCAGCTGGAGAGCTGAGGTCTTAAGGTGCCAGAATTAAAGAGAGTGGGCGTTGAGCACATATAATCGAAAGAAGAGAGCAGATTATAAAATTCAATCGCACATTCATTCTTTTTAGGCTCTTTAATACAAAGACCCATTGCGACGCGCATGAAGAATACTTGAGGTAATTCGAAACGAACACCGCGTTCATGAATAAAATAGCGATCATAAAGGGTTTGCAGACCCAAATACGTAAACTGATTGTCTTGCTCGATCTTTAGTGCATTACTAAGTAATTCGAGGTCAAATTCTTTCAGTTCAGGGCTTACCAGTTCAAGCTCAACCCCTTTATGAATGAATTGTTTAAACGCTTGTTTATAAATAAGCGCTTTTTCCTTTTCGTTTTCAGGCGCAGGCAATGCCATGAACTTGCAGGCTTCGCTCATTAAATCGTCAAGTAACAACCGCGCAGCAACAAATGAATAGTTAGGTTCTGCTTCAATTTTGGTACGCGCACTCATAATTAATGCTTTGCGCAAATCGCTGGCTTTGATGCCATCGAAAATGTTTCGTTTGGTTTCGGTGACAATCGATAAAGCGTCAACATCGCTGAGATCTTTGCAAGCAGCATCGACTCGGCCTTTGAGACGGTTATCATCTAATGGAACACGTTGTTCATTATCTAAAGTGATATGGATCGTGTCAGCGGCTGGCGTTGCTTTTTGCTTTGCTTCGCGCGCTAAACGTCGTTCTTCACGATACAAAATATAAGTACGAGCTTCTTTATGGTAACCATGACGCATCAAGGCTAACTCGACTTGATCTTGAATTTCTTCAACGCGAATAACACCACCGGTTCGCAAATAACGCGAGACCGCTTTGGTGACATAGTCGGACAATTCATCGACCACTTCATGGACACGACGGGATGCTGCTGCATTGCCGCCTTCGACCGCTAAGTAGGCTTTGGTAATTGCGATTTTAATTTTTTCAGTGTTAAACGGCACCAATGTACGATCATCACGACGCATGACATACAGTTGTCCGGGTTTAGGTGATACGGGCAAATTAACAACATTTTGTTCTGAAATTAACATATCGGTTTGCATGGCTCCTCCAGCGCATTTGGAAGAAAAAAAGTCAAAAAAGTTCACTGCCAGCTGAAAATAGTGGCAAAGTACACATACTAACTAGTGGTGAATCAATTTGGGGAGATACCTTTTGAACCCCAACATATAGAAATAACCCAACAGCTACATACAAGATAGTGCGGTTCGATAGTGAAAGCAAGTGAAGAACCTGGGTATAACTTGTGGAAAACCTGGGAACAACTTATGTTTCAGAGACTTGGGCTCTAGGGATGAAGGATGACGCCCTCAAATAATGTATAGAAGCTTACACGGAAAATAAAAAAAAGCACCATGAGAGAGGATCACAAGGTGCTTTTTATTTTTAGAGAACAGTAACTGGCTGATTAAACGCTTTCAACCCATTGGTTTAAATATTCGCCCTGACGGGTAACGAACTGTGGATCTTTGAAAGTTAATGTAATTAAGTTGATACCTTGTAAGCTCGCAACTAAATTAAGAGCCAACTTTGAAGAATCGTCATCGGTTTTACCCATTGACTTAAATTGCTTTTCACACCAGCCGATAATGTCATTCATTAACTGGGAAGCGGCCGTGCCAATTGTGCCGCCTTGCTTACCCAATTCTTGGCATAAGCTGCCTAAAGAATCGCCAAACTTTGCGGATTCATCGGCTAAAGTGCTCACATAATCAATTAAAGCACGTAAGCGGCTTTTAACATCAACTTGGTTATTCCATTCGCTGAACAAAGTCGCTAAGAGCTTCTTACGACGTTCGATCACCGCTAATGTGATGGAGTCTTTAGATTTGAAGTAATAATAAACGTTGCCCAATGGAACATCAGCTAAAGTAGCGATATTCGCAAGAGTCGTGTTGCTAACGCCTTGTTGATGGAAAAGCGCATCAGCTGCTTCAATGAGTCTTTCACGTTTGTCGTTGCGTCGGGCTATGATTACTGTTCCTATATATTTTCGTGTTAACAGAGAGAAATAGAAGCAAGCTAGAACGATAAGAGTCGTTAGTTCGCTAAATTGAGAGCATTATACCGCATACGTTTGCTAGTTCAATAGTTAACTGAAGAAAATTTACATTCATGTCAAGAAAAGACAGATAGACACCCAAAAGCGACTGATAACTGGTGCTTTGACGCGCAATATATTGAAATTAAAAGTAAAAATGAATGGCCGTGTAGGCGCACGTGAGGAGAAATAATGAGTGATCTGGCCCAAAACACCTTGATCCCACGCCAAATTATATTTTCGGATCCAGAAAAACTGATGGTTAAGCTGAGTCCTAATGGGCAATTTTTAGGTTATTTGGCCCCGTTTAAAGGGGAGCTCAATGTGTGGCTCGCACCTATAGATGATCTCAAGGCAGCAAGGCCTGTCTCAGAGAGTGCGCAGCCGATTAAGGAGTTTGTCTTTAGTGGCAATGGTGCTTATCTACTATATACGCATGATGAAAGTGGTGATGAAAATTGGCAGTTACACGGTTTTAACTGTGAAACAGGGCAACACCATTGTTATACGCCGAAGGGCTGTAACACCAAAATCATTCATAACAGTGCTAAAAGGCCTAACCAGATCCTTATCGGACTTAATCAACGTGATAAACACTATCACGATGTTTACTTGCTGGATCTGGCAGAAAACCGCTTAACACAGGTTTTTGAAAATAGGGATTATTGGGAATTTATTGCTGATGATCATCTTCAGTTAAGAATCGGCGTCAAAATTACCGCCTCGGGTGGGGAATATCTCAACTTATTGAGCGAGCAAAAAACCTGCATCGCCAAAGTCACGCAGCATGATTTATTCGGTCTATATTTTTATCCCAGATTACGTCTGGGCTTATCAAGCGATGCAACATCGTTATTTTTAGCGCAAAGTGTTAATAGCAATACGTCCGTCTTAAGCGAAGTCACATTAGATACATTGCAAAGCCAAGTACTGGGTGGTCAAGCAAAAGCGGATATTTGTGATGTATTACTCGATCCTAACCATAAAAGACCCATCGCCTATGCGGTTAATCAACAACGCAAAGAATGGTATAGCATCGATTTATCTCTAGCAGAAGATTTTCGATTTTTAAGTCATTTTACCGATGGTGATCTCGATATATTGAGTCAGAGCAGCAATAATGCCGAATGGTTGATCGCATTTGTGCATGATAATGGCCCCACCGGATACTACCTCTATGAGCGTTCATCCAATAATGTGAGACATCTATTTGATAGTCACCCTGCGTTTAAAAAATATACCTTCACGCGTATGCAACCCAAAATCATCAAAACGCGTGATGGTTTAGATTGTGTCAGTTATTTATCCTTGCCCTGCGTAGCTTTAGCGGAGCAGGGTAGACCCCATCCCTTAGTCTTAATGGTGCATGGGGGGCCGAACTTTCGCGACTTCTGGGGCTTTAATCCTATTCATCAATGGCTAACCAATCGAGGTTATGCTGTTTTAAGTGTGAATTATCGAGCTTCAACGGGGTTTGGTAAAGCGCATGCCATGGCCGGCAACGGGGAATGGGGCGCTAAGATCCAAGAAGATCTGCTTGATGCGGTTGCTTGGGCAATAGATAAAGGTATTACAACGAAAGAACAAGTCGCCATCATGGGGCGCAGCTTTGGTGGTTATGCAACACTCATGGCGTTAACGCAAACACCGGAAGTGTTTTGTTGTGGTGTTGATATTGTAGGCCCTGCCAATTTAGAAACCATGGCCGCAAATTTTCCTGCCTATTGGAAATCGATGCAAGGAATTATAAATGGCATGATGTTAGGGTGTGATCCTGATACACCCGAAGGAAAAGCCTTTTTAGCCAAACGTTCACCGATTCACGCCGTAAATCGTATTACCAAGCCATTATTGATTGGTCATGGTGCTAATGATGTGCGCGTTTTATTGTCGGAATCTGACCATATGGTGGCAGCGATGCAGGCAAATGGCATTCCTGTAACCTACGCGTATTTCCCTGATGAAGGGCATCAATTCATGCACCCTGGTAACCGTATGGCATTTTATGCATTAGTAGAAGCCTTTTTAGGACGCATCTTAAAAGGCCGCGTGGAGCCGCAAGATCCCAATTTGCATACCAAAATGATTGTGAAGGTAGATGATTTTAAATTAAATGGATAATTTACCTTTTCGGTTTCTCATGTGAAGGTGAGGATTGGCTCGGTTCGCTGGGTTTTGCCTGGTTTTCTTCTGTAGAGGACGCCTGTGGAGCAGTTCGATGATGATATGAAAAACTGACTGATGGAGGGCGTGTCTTTTCATGAGGTGTGTCGTGCACTATTTCATAATTGAGAGGGTTTTCTTCAGGTATTTCGGGTTCTGCTTCGTCTTCTGGTTCATCTTGCACTGCTCGATAATCTAGTTCTTCTTGTTCAATTTCCTCTTCGACTTCCTTTGCTGCCTGCTCAGCAATGTCATCAGAGTTTAAGTTGTAATTTACTTCTACATCAGAATCATCATCTGATTTTAAGCCATAATTGACTTCCGTCTCCATGGTTGGATCTGGCTGGCTTGATGCTGGAATGGATGGCGCTTTCGGAGCAGGTATATAAGATGATGTTGCTACGCGTTGTATGCCAAGGCTTTCAGCTGCATCTTTGAGCAAAGGTTCCATAAATTGAATACCTGCTTTAGCGGTCAAATCGAGATTATTAACGTTACGAGCTGCTAGGGCGGCAAGCAATTGAGGTGTATTGTAATCCTCAAATTTCATTTTGTTGTCTTCATAAACAATGAATCTCGCTTTGGTATTTGATAAATCAATGCCTTGATTTTGTAATCTCAATAATTCAGCAACCAATTCGGCATTGCTTGTACGATAATGTCCCGTTTTATTGGTGATCCATTCAATTTGCCCCTCATTAATTTTTATCATTCCTGCACAGCGAGCACTACCACCTGCAAGTAAAGTTGAATGATATTCTTTAGCTGCGATATGTTGTCCAATATAGAGTTTGCCACCCGGTGATACCACGAAAGTAGCTGTTCCATCACCGAAATTTTCGGTTTTTCTGGATGCCGTAGTAGCAAGTTGATTGTTACTATCTTTTAATATGCCATCTTGTACCGTTAACAAACGTTGTTCACGCTCTACACTACTAAGATAGATAACTCGACCTTTTTCTTTGATTGCACCGGCAATGTTAACGCCATTCATCCGCATATCTTCTGTGAAAAGTTTGCCTTTATTATTTCCATATTGCCATTCGAGATCCTTATAAGCAGGGGCGATTTGCAGCCAAGTGAAAAATGGAGGCGTTGTATTTGGATTAGCTTTGACCGCATTTTGCCAAGCATCAACCAGACCTTTTCTTGGCCCTGGTATGGTAAATGCACGATGCATGACATCAACCGCTTCAAGTCGTGCTTCTTTTGCAATATGTTTTAACTGTCCTGGGATATGTAAACTCTCGCCCACATCAGACGCCTGCATTTTTTGAACAATATCAACAGAATTTTGTAAGCCGGGTAGCAGGTCAGTAGTTGATATATAATGCTCATGATAATTTTTATCAATACTCAGTACAAATTGTAGCTCCTGAAGTTTGCTGCCAACATCATCCTGAAAATTGTCTAAAACTTCGACAAGCGTATTCAGTGCTTGTGTCCGAGATACATTTAAAATATCGTCAGAAACAGCGTGATAAGATAGGCTATCATTGATGTCCGTAGAGGCGCCAGCATTTTCGCTAGTTAACACAGGATTATCTTCACTGTGAGGAGTTTGTGGTTCAAGCGTTTGTAATTCACTTTTGATTAATTGCGCATTTTTTTCTAACAGTGATTGAATTTTTTCTAATTGTTGTACTTTTTTATTAAGAGCTAATGGTGAAATCAGCAGATATTTTTGCCATTCTCTATTAAGTTGTTTAAATAATGGAAGCTCACTATTAAAAATGGGCTTGCTGTTATAGTTTGCAATTTGTTCGAATTGATGGCTCCAGAGTTTATGTTGTGTATCAAATTCACTCTCAAAACCTTTAGCATTGATGTTTTTTTTACAAGATTTTAGGAAATGCTTTTGGTAACGTGCTAAACGTTCAGCGCGTTTAACCGGATCTCTCGTTAGCTGTATTTTCCTTACATTTAAATTAAGCTTATCTTGATATTGCTGTATTCCAGCAACAAACTGAATTCGATTTTCAATTTGCGTTTTAAATTCATCAAGGCCGGCATTAAATGATTCATTACCATTGGGTTGTGGTAAATTGGCTTTTAGTGCATTCAAAACGTCGAGTTGTTGACTGGGGTTGTTAACGCTTAAACGTTGTAATCTTTGCATGGTTAAATAACATTCGTGAAGTTGCTGATAAGGTGCTAAAGCTTCTTTTGCTGATAGCAACCGGCGTTTAACGATGTTTTCTGAGGTGCTTGAAACAGGGCGTTTGGCTGCAATTTTTTCGGCTAAATTTTCAAGTTGTAAATGACCGGTAATTTTCTTGTTTAGATTATATGCACGCAAACATTGAATCTGTAAATTCGAGATGGACGAGAAAGTTTCAATTTCTTCATAAAGAGCTGTAATTTTAGCCGTATCAACCATGCTAACTACACCTAGTTCAAGTATCAAAATCAAATCCTCTACATATGATTAGTAATAAAAAAGCCAAAAAAGTTCCTGAATTGTTTATGCGTGTATATCAGCTTAGAGGGGGTGAAGAGGATTATTCTCTAGGTGGAAAATATGTTTAAAGTCTTTATCTAATAATGTGTGCGGACTTTGGTAATGCCAACTTGCACGAATTCTTCATTTAACCAGCGTGCGTCTTCAGGCGACATTCTGACGCAACCATGGCTCGCGTTATAGTCGGGTACCGAATTTGACCCGTGTAATGCATAGCCGCCATGAAAGAACATACAATAGGGCATTGGCGCACCGCCTCGTCCTATAGGAAAAATCGTCGATTTACAATCTTCTGTGCCTGCCCGATAGATGGTGAATGTTCCGATTATAGTTTCACAATTTCGATCGATATCGGGACAATAGTTCTTTCCCCCTGAAACACGACCGGAGCGAACATTTTGTCCATTGCTGTCGAAGGCATTCCAGGTTAAGTTACTTAGATCCACATCAATGAGATCAATCCCTGTAGCGATGGTTTGAGCCGACTCATTAAACGTTGGGGTAGAAATGTCTGTGTAATATTGCGAATGGATATATTCTTTGGGTTCGAAGCTGATCGCCGCAGTTGCCGTGAATAATATGCTTGCTAGTAGAGCTAGGTTTTTGTCCATATAATGACCATAATCGCTAAAGATGCCCCGCTTTATATGAGAGACAAGCAACTGAGATATTAGGTTCAGAATTGGAGAAAAAAATGATGGATAAGACATATATAAATATGCACAGTGGTATTAAGATGCCAAAAATCATTTATGGTACTGCTTGGAAAAAAGATTCAACAGCGGCTCTTGTTGTTAAAGCGGTTAAAAATGGTTTTAGAGGTATTGATACAGCGTGCCAACCAAAGCATTATTTTGAACCCGGTGTTGGAGCAGCACTCGGTGAACTGGAGAAGATGGGTATCACAAGAGAACAACTGTTTTTACAAACCAAATTTACGCCAATTTCTGGACAAGATCCTAAACAAATCCCTTATGATCCTAATGCTTCATTTTATCAACAGGTGATGACCTCTTTAACCGTTTCAAAGCAGAATTTAAGAACGGATTATGTAGATTCATGGGTTCTTCATTCACCCTTAAATACCCATATTGAAACCATGGAAGTGTGGAAAGCAATGGAAGAGGGGTATCATCAAGGTAGCGTGAAACAATTGGGGATCAGTAATTGCTATGATATTAATCAATTACAGCAGCTCTATCGTGATGCACATGTAAAGCCTGCGATACTGCAAAATCGTTTTTATCAAGAAACACATTTTGATAAAACGTTACGCGTATTTTGCAGTGAAAATAATATCGTATACCAAAGCTTTTGGACATTAACAGCAAATCCTGCGCTTCTTCAAAGCAGCGTGATGATGAATATTGCATCTATGATGAATAAATCTCCTGCACAAATTCTATTTCGATACTTAACACAAATAGGTGTTGCACCCTTAACGGGAACCACTTCTGATGTTCATATGATTGAGGATTTGGCTATTTTTGACTTCGAATTAACAAAAGAAGATGTGAACAAAATTCATCAATTGTTAAGTTAACGCGACACGATGCCACGGTAGCGAGTAGCACAAGCGCTCTCAAACACATGCAAGAAATAATGTAGCCGACAAACTCATTGTTTAAATTTCGATGAACGGTATTGATAAGTGAGCGTTCATTCGCATACAATCGCTCCCATATTGCATCATCTTAACAGAGAGCGTGTCATGGGAAATTTAACTAATCGATTCAATAACGAACTCAAAAAGAAACACCAAGGCTATGAGCGCCAAATGTTCCAAACTTTTTTAACGGCACCTGAATGGCGCAATGTTGAAATGGCAGAAGAATTTGGGCGATTTCTACAGCAAGGTAATGCCTTTTACCAATTTCCATTTTTTAAGCAAGTCGGCACATTTTGGCGGGTATTTGCTAAATCTTATGGGGTGGCTAAACAACATCATTCACATACAACGTTGTTAACCAGCG
>CAZCXZ010000047.1:13602-25510 GCA_964502705.1 Uncultured Candidatus Berkiella sp.
TACTACCGTTGGATTCGTAGGATTAGGGTTGCTATCTTCAGGTTTGGCTCTGGTCTTACAAAAGAAAAACGAATCACACTTACAACGTCATGTTGGTTTTCTTGTATCAGACTATGCCAATTTTATTCATAAAATACCGTTTTATCATTATAACTATAAAGGAAAAATTAAGCCGCTTTATCAGGCATTTAAGCAAACGCATAATAAATCTTTAACAGATTATGTGACGTTTGCAACAGCTATTTGCCAGTTAATGGCACGTGGTATTGTATCTAAACCTATTGCTTGGTGGTATAGCAAACCCCAAAACGTGGCTGCCGACCGAATTCATATATTGGTGAAAAGCACACACGACAAAGCTGCGCTTGAAAAGATGGATAGTGAAATCAAAGTGCTTGAAGTTCAAGAAAAAGTTAAGGCAGAAGAAACAGAACACTATGCGCATATGACGGTGCCACGTTATGAAGCCTTTGCAACGGTGGTAGAAAAACTGATCAACCATGATGTGGGCATTCGCAAAATTGCGGGACAAGCGAGCATACAATGTAAAGTGGTTTGTGATGAAAAAACCTTGTCTGAAATACCGCAAGATCAGGTTCTCTATTCTTATCAAAACCATGTCGATGAACAACGCTTCGTGATGCTGAATATTAAAGCCAACGACCTTAATCAAATGGTTCATCCAAAAGATAATGGTTTTAAACTTAAATTAATCCATGATTTTTAAATCGTTTTGACGATAGAGGTACACAATGGCTTTATATAATATCTTGAAAAAAACTATGAACATCGGCAAATGGTCAGAAAGACCTGCGCGCAGGATTGATGATGTTTATGTTCAATCCACTCGTTCATTTTGGTCGCGCGTGCGCGAGTTCGTTAAAGTTCGAACGATTGCCATCTTGTGGTTAATGCCTGCATTGGTAATCGATATGTTCGCCAATTTCGCTATGGCAGTGGCGTTGAAAATCACGGGTAATCAAAAGCACGCAACTAAATTTAAAAATGCCTCAGTTAAAAATGGTTGGGGGCTATTCGGCTTTATATTTGCTGTCATTAACCCTCGCTTGCTTTCATTTTACTTTATCCCGCAGAGAGAAAAACATGGGTTTATTCTCTCTGGTGGACATTTGCATGCAGCGCATCCTGAAATACATTATCCGCGTGATGTGAAAGAGCTTCAAGCGATAATCATGAAAGCTAACGCAACCGGTAAAAAAGTAACCGTCGTGGGCGCGGGAAGAAGTCAAGGTCAGCAATTCATTCCAGGCAATGATGCTGGTGTTGTGATTAACATGAAGCATTTAAATCAGGTTAATGTGCAACAGGATTCAAAATCGGCAATAGTCGGTGCTGGTGCAACGTGGGGAGAAATACAAACACAAGCCAATAAAGCAGGGCTTGCGATTAAGGTTATGCAAGCCTCAAATGTGTTTAGCATCGGTGGCTCGCTAAGTACCAATATTCATGGTTGGAATAAAGAAGGAACAGTTGCTAAGACCGTAAAATCGCTGACAATTATGAATGCCCAAGGTGACATTCAAACATTAAAGCCGTCTGATGAACTATTTGGTTATGTAATTGGAGGCTTTAATCAATTTGGGGTGATCTTAAGTGCTGAGATCGACTTAGTTGATAATGAATGCCTGATTGAGAAATCGGAACTCGTTAAGCCAAATGATTACGTAAACTATTTTAAAACCCGTGTTGCCAATAATGACACGAATAGAATGCATTTGTATCGATTAAGCCTGTCAGCTGATAATCTTCTGCAAGAAGGCGTTGCGGTCAATTATATTACCACCGATAAGAAAAGTGTTAAAAGTGCTGATAATTTTCAACAAGAACCTGAAAACGGCACACGTTTTCAAAGAATATTTCTTAACTTTGCTCGATGCTTTTCTTGGGTGCGTGGTTTATTGTGGTCTAGCGAAAAAAGCCGATTATTGAATAATGAGACTAAATTAACTACCAATGAAATAATGCAGCCGCCAATTAATGCGATGTTCAATAATGCATTAAGTGAGTCAGAATGGTTGCAAGAATTCTTTCTACCTGGTGAACATTTAGATGCTTTTTTAAAGCAGCTGAGTAAAGTGTTAACTGAAAATAGCGTATGTTTGTTAAACGCAACTGTACGATATGTTAAGCAAGATGAGATCACCAAAATGGGTTATGCAAACTCAGGCGATCGTTTTGCTGTTGTTCTATGCTTTAACCAATCATTAAAAGAAGAGGAAATCCTTAAAACCAAGAAATGGGTAAGAAAAGCGATTGATCTCAGTCTGGAAAAGGGCGGTAGCTATTATTTACCATATCAACCTTTTGCTACTCGTGCGCAATTTAATCAAGCTTATCCAACAGCAGAGGCTGTTTACAAGAAAAAAATGCAAGTTGACCCAAAGCAGACCTTTTCAAGTGGCTTTTCAGAGCGCTATTTTCAGCCAGTAGTAGTTGAAAACAACCATTATAAAAACATGTTAGAAACCGATGAGAACAAACAGCAATTTGGCCAATTTTTAGATAAGATTTTAGTGCGCGTTGATAAAGAAAAACTTTACCCCTTACTGGAAGATATTTTTAACTATTGTGATAGCAATCAAGAGATCTATCGTGAATTGTCGAAGCGCATTGATGAAGTCATGCCAAACCCGCTGACATCTGGCTACAGAATACTGCGATCATTAAGCGATATTAAGCACGATCTGAGTGAGCAAGCAGTAGCGCTGATGAAAGATAAGGCTCCAAAACCCTTAAATGGCATGATTGAAATTGGCTACCCAGGACGCTTTATCACTTCGATGCGTCGTAAATTGAACATCAAAGGTGAAATGGTCGTTCTCAACGACGTGGAATCGGTAACAGATATTATACAAACCGGTTTGCCACGCCCTTATGATCGCTTTTTACCCTTAAATGATTATGCGCCTTTAACCAGTGCCCAATGTAAAGACAATAGTGTTGATCTCATTACGTGCTTTACCGGGTTACACCATATCCCAGCTGATAAAATTGATGCATTTTTAGATTCATTGCATCGGGTTTTACGACCAGGCGGTAGTTTTTTGCTCGTCGATCACAATGTGACGGATGCGAAAACCCATGATATGGCGACTATGGCGCATAGTGTTTACAACGCGGTGATGGGTGTTTCTTTAGAAGAAGAAATGAATGAGCTACGACATTTTAAACCTTTACAAGCTTGGCAAGATTTGTTAGCAAAACATGGATTTGAGGTCAAAATGGAATCAGAGCCGTTGATGCGAGATGGGGATCCGACCGTGAATAGCATGATCCGCTTTGTTAAAAAGCAACCACTTGAACTTGTGAAGGGAGCAGAGGTTGTAGCAAAAAACCAACCTGCGGTTACGCCGATGTTTTCAAAGCACAAAGCAAGTAATCAACCTGAAAATAACATGCAAGTTGCTGATAAAATAACAAGGAAACAGAAAGTAAGCATAGGTTAGTAGGCAAAAAGTGAAGCGGCATTTCATATGCCGCTTGCTGGTTATCTGGGTTTGTTATGACTAGGTTGTTGTTGTGGATCTTTGATTTTTCCTACAAAGTTCTCTGCTTGCGCAATGTGCCCAATAGCATTGCTATGATAATTATTCTTGGCACCTGGTACGGCGCTTTCGATTTGTTTTCCCAAACTGTCACAGAGATCCTTGATACCCGATTTTCCAGAGCCCATTGCCGCTTTTACACTCTCTAAATGTGCATAGGCCAGAGTCGCTTTATCGAGTGCATTGAGATTAGGCGCGTTTTTAATCGCCTGAAGCGCTTGTGAAATGTCATTGACTTGCTGGTTACGTTCTTTAGCAATACCAGAAACGCTTTTAGCGACACTTTTTGCAAAGCTATGTAGCATACCCTGATTTTCAGAAGCATGTTTAGCTTTGCTGAATGATTCATATTGACCCTTTAGTGTTGTAATAGGCGTATCTAAAATAGCTTTTAGCGCTTCTATTTGATTGGCCTCTTGTACCAGTTTCTGATCAACAGGTGGTATATTTGCTGCTCTTTGCTGATTGGTTACTTGTGAAAATTGAACATAGTTATTAGTTGCTGCCTGTGAAGCAAACACCATAGGTGCTGGCATTGCGGAGTTCAGACCCAGCGAACTATCATATATCACAGGTGCTCTTGCAGGAGGCTGTGCATGAGGTTGAGGCAAAGGCCTTGAAGTTGGCCCGCTGATCGCTGCATCTGGTGGTTGTGGTGTTGGCCCTTGTATGGGTGAAAATGTGGGTGGTAACTTTCCAATATTAGGCGACACGGTTCTGGGTTGTGCCACATTGGTTGCGACAGGGGGCATTGGTTGTGCAACTGGTTGCTGTGTTGGTGCAACTTGAGGGGCACTTGTCGGTTTTCCGAGGGTTTTTAGTGCATTCCACGCGTAATGGTTATTTTCAGCTTGGGCTTGTAAATAGTGTAATGCTTGTGCTTCTTTTTGCTGTGGTGATGCCACTGATGCGTTAATTCGATTTAATCCGTTGATTAGTTGTGCACTTAATTGTGGTAAACGTTTATTAACAGCTTCATTAGCTATTCTCAATTGAATCGCATCAAATACCTCTTTAATGAAGCCATTCACAGGTGCTACTGCTGCAGGTTGACCTTGTGCAGGTCCAACACGATTTGAAACGGGTGCAGCACTGGGTATTGGGGAGGGTATAGGTCTAGAAGCTGCAACAGGCGTAGTTGGTGTTGTCGCTTTCGTGCTCATAGATGCTCGAGCAATATTAGCCATTTTTTGAATATCGGCTGCTGAGAGTGGAATAGTTTTATTTTCGTTCCCATATACTGAATTGATATGAGCAAAAAAAGCATCGTTCTGTTGTGATATATCAAAGGAATAATTTTCAATGCCTCTAGCAAATTTCAGATCTTTTAAAGCCGGTATCGATTGATAATCACCCGTCCTTAAAAATTGAACAGCATCTTTCAGAAGCTGCGGTGCCACTTTCGGCATAGGCGGTAATTGACCAAGTGGTGAGCGCGGTGGAGCAGTGAATTGTGTTTGTACGTTTGATGATGTTTGAACATTCGGGTTAATGTTCTGATTTTGTGCTTGGATTTGGGCATTTTTCGAAAAGAGCGCATTAGGTCCTAATTTTACCGCTTCTTGTATATTAATAACGACTCTATGCGAACTTCCATCTCGAGTGGGGTAAAGTACCCCTTTTAAACTAGGATTAATTTCCGATAATAATCTTTCAGCTTGAGCTTTAGAGAGTGGTGGTGAAACGAATTGGCTAACATTATTAGATTGACCAGGGCGCGTTTCCCATTGTGTTAGCGATTGTTGGTTTAACTTGGCAAGTTGTCCAGCAATTTGATTTGCTTGATAAAATTGAGGGCCCGTTGGTTGTTGTGTTTGGGGAGGTTGCACGGGGGTATTTTGTCTTCGTAGATTAGTGCTAACAAACGTCACAATTGGGGCCACGTAGTCGCTCTGTGGATTGGGTAGTTCTGGAACTTTTTGTACTCGTCCGAGCTTTGCTGCAATGTCCACATTCGGTTTGCTATCGTCGACCAGCATGGCATCGCTTCGAGATAATTGCACGCCGGGTTGTTGATTAAAATGCCATATGGCTGCTGCTATGTGCTCTTCTTTACCACGAAAATTCGGGTTAGGAATATAATTGCTAAACGCATCTTTTTTAAGTCCGGTGATCCCATTACTTGGGTAGCCGCCAACGATGCAAACTTGATTGACATAGCGACTGGCATCTTGAGGAGACATTATCGTTTGCATAATCGCATTAAGTGTCGGAATAGCCACTTCAGGATAATGCGTAAAGGAGGTGATCGCTACTTTATGGCCATTATCAATCGCTTGCTTAATCGCATTAGCAATCGCGTGAGGGTTCTTTAATCCTGGTGGAGGATTCCCTTGGCCAATGCCAATTAATTGATTAATTTTGCTTAGAGGCGCACCACTACCCTGTTTTGAAATTGTTCCTTGATATTGGCCTTCGTTATAAAGATGGCAAGAGCCGTCAGGTTGCTGCATCTGAATACCAACGCCACCATAGCTTGCATTAACACTTTTATCTTGAGTTAATTGGCCATGAAAATGTGTGTTTACAAGTGTGTCATCAAAGTCAAAACAGACTAATTTTTCACCGGCCATCATTACACCTTTTAATGCAATCAATTAAATTATTTTAGAGGTTTTTGTCCTATCAAATAAGTCACTTTGATAATAGGTCATTAAAAATTACAGTCATAATCAGGATGTTTGTAATTTCAATAATCCCGCTTATGACTTTTTAGATACAAATAACAGAGTGAAAGTTCACCTAAATTTATTGAGTGTGTGTAGATGCGATTATTTTGGATTGGGCGCTTGCTGTCCATGGACGGACTGAATTGTTGAAATAAGTAAATCGTGTTCAACATGAATATCTAATGTAATGCTTAAATCAGCATAAGCATCTGCAGGTGTTAGCCCTCTACCTGCACATTTGTTTACTTCTTGTAAACAATCTTGCACTTGCGTTTCATCTTTTTGAGTACTGTTAGTTTTGGGTTTAAAGATACACATATTAAGCACTTTGAAGCGATATCCCGCCAAAATTTCTTGTTGCACGGTTGCGAGCATCTCAGTTAATTGAGGGAAATCTTGTTGCTGTTTGACCCAAAAGGCATTCCATTCTTGATGTTTAGTTTTTTGTTCGTCGGTGCCATTGGGGTCACCTGTAAGATCTTTGTCGATTTTGGCAAATTGTTCGTAAATTTTTGTCACGTTTTCTAAAGCAAACGGTGGACGAAATATGCCTTTAGCATAGTTTCGTGTGGCATCATAGATGAACTGATTGGCCCCTTCGCCTAATTCGCTGATTTTCGCAAGTTTGGGGCCATTTTGGGAGAAAAACCTTACTCGCTCTTGGGCTTGGGAACGTTGAGTTAAAATGCCTGCATTTTTATGGTAATCAACAATTTCCTGCATTTTGGTGATTAATGCATTTGGCATTGCATGTACTCCTGAAACGAATAGCTATTTTATGACTATAGTTCATGTAAGTACTGTAAAGATGGGCATGATTTGTGGCCCCGAATTGAATAGCTCGGGGCCAAGAGTTTACTTAGAAAATTGTTGTTCTACGAAATTCCAATTGACTAAATTCCAGAAGCTCTCAACATATTTCGCTCTGGCATTGCGGTAATCAATATAATAAGCATGTTCCCAAACGTCGCAGGTCAATAATGCAGTTTGACCGGATGTCATGGGTGTTTGTGCATTAGACGTGCTTACTAAATCAATCGAGCCGTCTTTATTTTTAACCAACCAACCCCAGCCTGAACCAAAGGTGGTGATCGCCGTTTTGCTGAATTGCTCTTTGAATGCGTCAAAAGAACCAAATTTTTTGGTAATCGCATCAAGCAATGCGCCTTTTGGCTCGCCGCCTGCGTTGGGTGCTAAACAGTTCCAATAAAAGGTATGGTTCCAGACTTGTGCTGCATTATTAAATACACCGCCACTAGAAGTCATAATGATTTCTTCTAAGGTTTTATTTGCAAATTCGGTATTGGGGATCAGATTGTTTAAATTATCAACATAGGTTTTATGGTGTTTGCCATAATGGTATTCCAAGGTTTCGCGTGAAATATGGGGTGCTAATGCATCCATTTCATAGGGAAGTGGGGGTAATTGAATGGTCATAGTTTGCTCCTAGCAATTGTATCAACTGACTTTATTTCTGGTCTTATTCTGTCTGGGACACAGTCTATGGAGCAAAATAGCCGGTTGCAAGGGTTTATCAGGGCTACCAAAATACTCTACAATAACGACCTTCAATTTGGGTTTCATCCAACAAGGCAGAGTGTAGGACAATGGATACATTACAACGCATTAAACAGCAGATCGAATCACATGATTTACTGCTTTATATGAAAGGCACACCCCAATTCCCACAATGTGGTTTTTCAGGTCAAGTTGTGCATATTTTAAAGGTTTGTAAGGCAAAATTTGCTTTTGTAAACATTCTAGAAAACCCTGATATTCGCCAAACTTTGCCGATTTATGCAAACTGGCCAACCTTTCCGCAGCTGTATTTGAAAGGTGAGCTGATTGGTGGCTGTGATATTGTCACTGAACTCTTTGAAAAGGGCGAACTGCAAACCCAATTAGCGGCTGCAAATGTATTAGCCGAAAACATGGAAGCAATAGCAGCGGAAGTTTAATCGCTGTTATTCAGCCAAATTTCCAAAAAGATATCTGGGGCTTGACGCCCCACTCATCCCCTTTAAGATGGCTGTAAGCAAGTAATGTTTATTTGCTTACTTATTTTTTCTTAAGGGGGAACCCATGTTACGTCAATTATCTACTCAAGAAATCCAAACGGTATCAGGTGCCAGTTTTTCTGCAGGTAATAATAATCTCTCAACAGAAATGTGGCAGCGTATGCACGCCGATGCTAAGCGCGAAGCAACTATGTTAGGTGTGTTTTCAGGTGGCGTTTTAGGTGTGGGCGCGGTCTCATTAGGTGCCCCCGTGATGACCACAGCACTGATAGCAACGGTTGTTGGCATGGCCGTATATCAATACGACTATGAAAACTATGAGTTTTGGCCTTGGAACTTCTAAGACAAAGTGCTGCTCTCTAGAGGTCTCTAGAGAGCAGTTTACCTTTTTATTTTTTAGACAATTTTCCTTGCATCACAGGACTTGAAGGCTCATCTGATTCGATATCCGAGTTTGGTGCGGAATCTGAATCGGAAAATGAAACTGAAACGTTACTTGAGCCCAAATTCATACCACCGAAATACGGTGTGAAGGACTTATTCGCTTCTCCCATTAAAAAAGCATCTAATGAATCCTCTGAATCACTAGAATCACTATCTAACGACTCGGGTGATTGGCTGGGTGATGAGTCCTCTTCTTCTGAAGAAGATTCAAAAACCAGCGGTCTGACCGGTTTTAATTTTCCGATGCTCACTCTGTCTTGATCTGTTAATTTCTTAGGCGTTCCTTTGCCTTTTTGTGGTGAAGGCGTAGCGGGAAATTGCCGAATGATCATGTCGTGTTTTTGCGGAGAAAGTGGCGTAATTTGGCTCGCATCTACATCAAGATTTTGGTGTGCTTTGATATGCGCTTTTACTTCAGCAGAAGCGCCTTTGAGCGCTTCGATCAGAATATTTCTATGCATTATTATCATCGTTTCAAATGAGAATAAGATCTGCTTTTGATTCGCATTAGTGTGTGAGTTTTTTTTACTCAATTGAATTTCATTGAGGGCCTTATCAATCATGTTGACAATGCCAGCTGCTTTTACGGCATGGTTTGCATTATTAATTAATTCAGTCGAGTAGGTTTCATACATAACCGTTGCGGCAAGATGATGGAAAAACACCGCTAAACTATCACCGTCGCGGTGTACAACATGGAAATAAATATTCGATAAGCACTCTTTAATCACTAAAGAGATAAATGGAGCTAATTCTTCAAGTTGCTCTAGAGTAGCAACCGATGGCATGCGTGTCATGGCCGTGTAGGCTGTGCGACTAGGCGCGTGTTGGCTTAATGAAAAGGGCACCGGAGAAGGTATGTAAGCAGCTGTAAAAGAGGGAGCCGCAGATGTTGCAGCAGAAACGGTTATGGAAGGAGGCGGCGTTGCAACAGGTGTAGGTATAGAAGATTGACTAGACGATGATGGCCCTTGATACATGATTTCACCCCATGAATAGCTGCATCCCTTCAGGCTAAGTTTGAATACTTAATATGTATTGAGAGGGTATTCTAACGAAAAATCAGTTTTCTGACAATTACACGGGTTTTTGAGGACTTATTTATGACCATTTATCTGACTCATTATATTTTGTGCAAATGAGAAGCATTGCTAAATGGCAATCTAGGGTAGGCCATGTTACGATAAAGCCGGCAAAAACATGAATTTTTTTACTAAAAATGGAGAGACAACATGAGCGTTTTGGTTGGTCGTAAAGCGCCCGATTTTACCTGTGCAGCAGTATTAGGTAACGGTGAAATTACGAGTAAATATAAATTTTCTGAAGCGAGCAAAGGTAAATATGGATTAGTTTTCTTCTATCCATTAGATTTTACTTTTGTCTGCCCATCTGAATTAATTGCTTTAGATAAACGCATGAGCGAATTCAAAGCACGCAATATTGAAGTGGTTGCCGTTTCTATCGATTCACAATTTTCACATCACGCATGGCGTAACACCGCTATTAAAGATGGCGGTATTGAAAAAGTCGAATACACCATGGCAGCTGACGTAAATCATCGAATTTGCCAAGCTTATGGTGTTGAACATCCTGAAGCAGGCGTTGCATTCCGTGCTGCATTCATTATCGATAAAAATGGCACCGTGCGTTCACAAATCGTGAACGATTTACCGATTGGTCGTAACATGGACGAAATTCTTCGTATATTTGATGCGATTCAATATCATGAAAATCATGGTGAAGTGTGCCCAGCAGGTTGGAAAAAAGGCGATAAAGGAATGACCGCCTCAACCACAGGTGTTGCTGATTACTTAGCTGCCAACGCCAGCTCACTTTAGTATTCTCTCATTATAGGGGGCAGCCTGCCCCCTATATGATCTCGTGCTTCATTACAGGGATTAGTGATATGGACACATTTGCACACTTGCTCGCGCCGTTAGATCTTGGCTTTACTAAACTCAAAAATCGCGTCGTCATGGGCTCCATGCACACCGGTCTTGAAGAAGCCACCGATGGTTTTGCCAAAATGGCGGAATTTTATGCGACCAGAGCCAGGGGGCAGGTGGGTCTCATTATTACGGGTGGCATTGCGCCAAATCGTGCAGGGTGGGTAGCGCCTTTCGCCGCGCGATTAAGCTCTTCTTCTCAAGTTAATGATCACCAAATTATTACTCATGCCGTGCATGAACATGGTGGCAAAATTGCCATGCAAATTTTACACGCCGGACGTTATGGTTATCATCCTTTGGCTGTTGCGCCATCACGTATTAAAGCCCCGATTAATGTGTTTACGCCTTGGACATTAAGTGCCAAAGCGGTGCAAAAAACCATTGATGATTATGCAAACTGCGCGGTGCTCGCACAGGAAGCGGGCTACGACGGTGTAGAAATCATGGGTTCAGAAGGCTATTTAATTAATGAATTCTTAGTAACGCACACGAATCACCGTACCGATGAGTGGGGTGGCAGTTTCGAAAAGCGTATGCGCTTTGCTGTTGATATCGTCAAAAAAACCAGAAGTCTTGTCGGCGATAAGTTTATTCTTATCTATCGGTTATCGATGCTTGATTTAATTCCTGATGGTAATTTACGCCAAGAAACAGCGCTATTGGCGCAAGCGGTGGAACAAGCGGGTGCCACGATTATTAATACGGGAATTGGTTGGCATGAAGTACGCATTCCTACCATTGCGGCGAAAGTGCCACGTGCTGCTTTTACTTGGGTGACGCATCAATTACGCAATGTGGTTCAGTTACCCTTAATGACTAGCAACCGTATCAATAACCCCTATGATGCAGAAACGGTGTTAGCACGTAACGATGCGGATTTAATCTCAATGGCGAGGCCCTTTTTAGCCGATCCTGATATTGTTAAAAAGACCATGGATAATGAAGTAGATTCCATTAACACCTGCATTGCTTGTAACCAGGCATGTTTAGATTATATTTTTCAGAAAAAGCGCGCGACTTGTATGGTGAATCCATTCGCTGCTTATGAAACCGAGATGATATCGATACCGACGCTTAAACCTAAAAAAATAGCGGTAGTCGGGGCAGGGCCTGCTGGTATGGCATGTAGTTTACAAAGTGCTTTGCGAGGTCATCAGGTGACCTTATTCGATCAGCAAAGCGAAATAGGCGGCCAATTTAATTTAGCCAAAAAAGTGCCAGGTAAACAGGAATTTTATGAAACGTTACGCTATTTCAAGCAC
>CAZCXZ010000048.1:0-23690 GCA_964502705.1 Uncultured Candidatus Berkiella sp.
AATAGGGGCATACAATTTAGGCCAAGGCCGTAAAACATACTTCCTGACACCACGCGAAGGTACTCCTCCTATTTAGGCTCCTCCCCATGAAGCATCGGGGTATAACACACTTAAATTTGAAAAATAGACAAATACGTTGGAATACTATGACAAAAAGAATGCTAATAAATGCCACGCAAAAAGAAGAACTGCGTGTTGCACTCGTCGATGGACAGCTCCTCTATGACCTTGATGTTGAAAGAACGGGTCGAACACAGAAAAAAGCAAGCATTTACAAAGGACGCGTTACACGCGTTGAACCCAGTTTAGAAGCCGCATTTATTGATTATGGCGCTGATAGACATGGTTTTTTACCTTTGAAAGAAGTTGCTAGAGAATATTTTAGCCAGGGTGCAGAAGGCGGCAGACCGAATATTCGAGATGCGCTTAAACCGGGCCAAGAATTGATGGTTCAAGTTGATAAAGAAGAGCGCGGTAATAAAGGCGCAGCACTGACCACCTTTATTGGTTTGGCTGGCTGTTACTTGGTTTTGATGCCTAATAACCCTCGCGCTGGTGGGATTTCAAGACGCATTGAAGGTGATGAACGCAACGATCTCAAAGATGCGCTTAATCAACTACCCCTACCAGAAGGCATGGGCTTAATCGTTCGAACCGCTGGCGTAGGTCGCAATATTGAAGAATTGCGTTGGGATCTTGATGTACTGCTCAGTCAATGGCAGGCCATTTCAAATGCCGCAAATGAACGCCCAGCTCCCTTCTTAATTCACCGTGAAAGCGATGTGATTATTCGTGCTTTGCGTGACTACTTAAGACCCGACATTACTGAAATTCTGGTCGACTCAGAAGAAGCTTATCAGCATGCTAAAAAGCATATTCAAGTTGTTAGACCTGACTTTGCTGACAGAATTAAACGCTACCAAGATCCCATTCCCTTGTTTAATCGCTTCCAAATTGAAAGCCAGATTGAATCTGCTTTTAAACGTGAGGTATTACTCGAAAATGGCGCTTCTATCGTTATTGACCCTACTGAAGCCTTGATAGCCATCGATATTAACTCTGCCAAAGCAACCGAAGGTAGTGATATTGAAGAAACAGCTCTTCAAACCAACCTAGCGGCAGCTAAAGAAATTGCCAGACAATTACGTTTACGTGATATTGGCGGATTAATTGTGATCGACTTCATTGATATGAATTCGACCCGCAACCAACGCATGGTTGAAAACCAATTACGTGAAGAGCTCAAAGCGGATCGTGCACGCATTCAACTGGGCCGTATCTCTCGCTTTGGTTTAATGGAAATGTCCAGACAACGTCTACGCCCATCATTAGGTGATTCAAGCCATGGCGCTTGCCCACGTTGCGATGGTCAAGGCGTTATTCGTGGTATTCAATCCCTGGCACTGGCTTTAGTGCGGGTAATTGAAGATGAAGCGATGAAAGAAAATACCAAACAGGTTAACATTCAAGTGCCCGTTGAGCTTGGTGCTTATCTGTTAAACGAAAAACGTGAAACAGTAAGCCAATTAGAACAACGCTACGGTATTCGCATTTTAATTCTGCCTAATCCGCGTCTAGAGACGCCGCATTATGAAATTGCGCGTATCCGCCAAGATGATAGCTCTGAGGGAGATACGCCTAGCTACAAGTTCATTACCCGTCAAGAGAACAAAGAAAGCCCTCTATTACAAAGCAAAGAAGCTGAAAAGGCCGACGAGCCAGCAATCAAGCACTTTACACCGCCTGTTGCACCTCCTACAGGAACTGCAGGTCGCGAAGGCATCGTAAAACGTCTTTGGTCTGCTATATTTGGTGCGGCTGAAAAAACCGAACAAAGAACCACCACATCGTCTACCTCAACCAGCACCCATCGCTCAGAGGGTAGCAGAGATGGACAACGTCAAGGTGGTCAACGTCACAATAACCGACGCGGTGGTCGTAACCAACGTGGTGGTAATCGTGATAACCGTGATAACCGTGATAACCGTGATAACCGTGGCGATAGAGATAATCGAAACGAAACACGCGATAACCGAGGCGAACGCAATACGCGTGATAATCGGGGCGAACGTGACAATCGAGTAGAACGTGATAATCGGGGCGAACGCGATAATCGAGTTGAGCGTGATAACCGCGTTGAAACACGAGACACACGAGATACACAAGATAATCGCGGCGAAACGCGTGATAACACCAATCGCGATAATCGCAATAACTCGAATCGACGTAACCCTAACCAGCGCAATCGTCGTCAAGGTGGCCAGAATCGCCAACCACGTGATGATCGCTACAACAAACCAGCTCAACAACAAGAGCACGAAGCGGTCACCATGTCGCCTTATGGCTATGATGCACAACCTGCGGTTACACCTCCTACCACGCCTGTCGTGACTACCACGCCTGTCGTGACTACCACGCCTGTCGTGACTGCTGCACCTGTCGTAGCTGCTGCGCCTGTCGTTACGCCAGCTGCACCTATTGCCGCACCTATTGCCGCACCTGTTGTTGCTCCTGCTCCTGTTGCAACACCAGCCCCAGCGCCTGTTCAACAAGTGGTAGTGGCAGCACCTGTTGCGCCTGTTCCTGCTCCGAAAAAGGAACAACCGCATTCCGGTCGCTTACACCATAGAGCACAGGACAACACGAGTTTCTTAAAGTTGACGCCGCAACAAGAAGCTGCTGCGAAAGTCACTTTCAGTAATGAAGCGTTGGCTGTTAAACATGAAGAGCAACATAACCTCAAACAGGTTGTAACAAAGCGTGAAGCGGTTTCTGCTAATCCCAAAGCTGCAGAGCCTGTCAAAATGCATATTGTTACTGAAAAATCTTCAGAAAAAAGCTCATCTGAATAACCTTCCTAGCTGTGTCAAGGCATGATAAGTGCCTTGACACACTTTCTTTTAGTTTGTTTCTTTTCATACAATATCCTTTATGTTATAAGTTTGCTAAATCCATTGATTACTCTGACATAATCAGCATTTAATTATGTCGAATACATTGATTAGCGAGAAATCTATTATGTCACTCACTGTAGGACCCGCCGTAACTAAAATTGTGTCAGTTACAGAATGTTTAGAAAAATTATCTATTCTTAAAATCCAACTTCAAACTCATGAGACACGACATCGTAAAAAGTTGACTGAATTTCTTAGCGAATTTAATCTTAACGACGTAAGACAAATTTCTGAAAAATATCCTAACCCCGCTCTTAAACTATTGACTGAATCTGCATACCATTATTACCTCACCTTAAATGGTAGTGTCATTATTATTTTGCACGGCGTTGCTGCGCTGATTACCCATTTATCTAAAAATATTTCTACTGAATTTACTTCGTTGGGCGCAACAATACTTGATCGTGCCATATTCAAAATTCAACACGAACATCGCTTGCAAGATTTCATTAAAATGCATCCTGATCTTGTAAAAGACTCTCCTGAAGAGAAACAAAAGTTACTGCTTCGTCAACAACTCGAAGCAATAGAAATAGAAATTAATGGGTTAAGTGAGATAGAGCGTATAGCGATTGAATATTACGAAGTCGTTTACAAAGCCCAAGAAATGATTTCACAATTGGACGCTCTTGAAATTTCTCTTAACGCATTAGCAACAAATTTGAGAAAAATGGTGCCTGTGGCAAGCGTTGAACGGGTTGATGACTCATTCGGGAAAAGCTTTCTTGATGACAGCGTTTTTACGAGCTCTGGCGATGAACTCTCTGCAATTTTAAGTGCTAAATTGCAGTTAGGCAGCAGTGAAGATGATTTATCTGATTGGGACAAGTTAGGTGAACATTCAAACCGAAGTTCATTAGCAGAGGCATTACCGCCCTCACTACCGACATTCCTGAGACAATTTGAATTACAACAATCAGCCGCACCTTCATCAAGTGGGTCTTCATCAAATCTGCAAACCCCAGCACATTCGCCAATCCAAGAATTACCGAGGCCCGATCATTAATTGCTTGTCTTGAATAATGGTGGCCAGTAAAGCCTCATTGCCTTTGATAATGAGCTTGTAAACCTCTTCAAAACCTTGTTCCCCACCAGAATACGGATCCGGCACCTCTGAAATCTTAAGTTCCTTGGCATATGACAGAAGTAATGAAATCTTGGCTTTAAAAGACGGTGGGCAAATAGACTGCAAGTGCTCCAGATTGGCATGATCCATCGCAACAATATAATCAAATTCATGAAAATCTTGCAAAGTAATTTGCCTTGAAACCAGATGCGCCATTTTTAAACCATATTTATGGGCGGTAGCTTGTGAACGTGGATCAGGTGCAGAGCCTGCAAAAAATCCATGTGTTCCTGCCGAATCAATAAAAAAATATTCTGCTAAATTGGCTTTTTCAACGAGATCACCAAAAATCACTTCTGCCGTTGGTGAACGGCAATAATTGCCCATACAGACAAATAAGACTTGGATTGGCCCATCTTTCATTACAGTTCTTCGGCACTTAATCGTCTTGCTTGTTCTTCTAGCATGACGGGAATTTCATCTTTTATGGGATAGGCTAATCTGTCAAATTTGCAAATTAACTCTTTTTTATCTTTTTTGTACACGAGGGGTTGCTTACACAGTGGGCAGGCTAATATATCAAGCAGTTTTTTGTCCACGATGAATTTTCCTTAATAATTGCTCTTTAAATTCTTCTTGCAGTTTGACTTCTAAGGGTACATAAAAAACATGATCAGCTGCAAAATGGCGGCACTTTACCGCATCCTTCTCTGTCATCACAACTGGCAGCCCATCATGAAAGGTAATATCTTCTTTTTGAAATGCATAGTGATCAGGGTAGGCATGGGGAATCACGTTGATCCCCTTGGCACGCAAGGCGGAAAAAAATCGCTCAGGGTTACCAATACCCGCAACAGCATGCACAGTTTTTCCTTGCCACGCCTCAATCGGCTTAGAAGGCGTTCGTTGATTCACGCGATGGGCTAATGGACTTAATTGAGTACCCATCACCCATTCACCTGGCATCGCATTACCATTGGCAACTATGAAATCGACTGATTTCAAGCGTTGCTTTCCTTCTCGCAAAGGCCCCACCGGCAAACAAAAACCATTTCCTAAGCGTCGCTGCCCATCTATCACCGCAATTTCAACATCGCGCGCCAGCGCATAATGTTGTAAACCATCGTCACTGACAACCACATTCACCTTAGGAAAAGCTTTAAGTAATGCGCTAACCGCATTAGGGCGGTTTTTGCCAATGACTAATGGGCAATCCGTATTTTGACGCAATAACAGTGGCTCATCGCCAACATCGCTTGCAAGGCTATGCATGGCCACCATTTCAAAAGCATCATTTTTAAGCGATGAACCATAGCCCCTCATCACAATCCCTGGCGTGTAACCTTGCTCTTTCAGCATGTTAACAATCCACAACACGAGCGGTGTTTTACCCGTACCACCAACCGTGAGATTGCCGACAATAATAATGGGCACTTCAAAGTGCTGCGGCACTTTGAAGTAACGGAAAAAGAAATAACGAAGTCGGCAAGCTAGATGGAATAGCCAGGATAAAGGGGCCAACAAATAAGCAGCCACACTTTCTCGATACCAAAACTTAAGGACGGCCTGTCTCAAATTGTCTCCAGTTCGGGTGTTTGGGCATATTGCATAGCACGTAAATTCGCATAGAGTCCTTTTTTCAACATGAGTGCTTCATGTGTGCCAATTTCGGCTATGCGACCTTTGTCTATCACCATAATACGATTCGCATTTTCAATCGTTGATAAGCGATGAGCAATCACCAGTGTCGTGCACTGTGCCATGAGTTTATCAAGCGCGGCTTGAATATGACGCTCAGACTCGGTATCTAAAGCACTGGTTGCTTCATCCAAGACAAGAATAGGTGCCTTTTTAAGTATGGCCCTTGCAATCGCAATACGTTGACGTTGTCCGCCAGAAAGTCGCACACCGTTTTCGCCGATCACTGTTTCAAGCCCTTGCGGTAAGCGCTCGATAAAATCTAAAGCATAAGCCGACTCAGCTGCTTTAATAATTTGTTCCGGGGTTGCATCATCTTGTCCATAAGCAATATTGCGAGCAACCGTATCATTAAAGAGCGTAACATGTTGGGAAACAATCGCAATTTGCTTACGTAAATGTGCCAGTGGCATGCTTCTAATATTAACGCCATCAATCAGAATTTCACCATGCGCTTCATAAAAACGCGGTAGCAAGCTTGCAATCGTTGATTTGCCAGCACCTGAGCGCCCCACAATCGCGATGGTTTCGCCCGCTTTTACATCAAATGAAATATTATCTAATGTGGTTTGATTTTCAGCAGACGCATAAGTAAACGATACCTGACGAAACGCCACTTCCCCTTTTACAGGTGTGATCACTTTGGTACCAGTATCGATTTCTGGCTTTTGATCTAAGAAAGCAAAAATGCTGGCAGCACCCGCAATACCCTTTTGGATATTGCTGTTCACTTTGGTGAGCTGTTTGATAGGCTTTAACAACATAATCATTGCCGCCATCATGGCAGCAAAAGCACCTGGGGTAATGGCTGTTTTCAACACATGTTCAGGATTTAACGTCGCTAAATAAACCGTGATTGCTAAAGCAACCGAGCCTATCACCTGGATCATTGGAATGTTAATTGCAGAAGTCACAATCAATTTCATTTCTTGTTGGCGGTTATGGTGGGTCGCCTTTTTAAACTGTTCAGTTTCATACGCTTGGCCACCAAACGCTTTAATCACCTTTTGGCCTTCAATCGCTTCTTCAGCTACGTGGGTCACATTGCCCATCGAAGCTTGTATGCGAGCGCTAACTGCACGCATGCGCTTACTGACGCCACTCATAATTATGGCCATTAAAGGCACCGTCACAATAAAGAGCAATGTTAATCGCCAGCTAATAGACAACATTACCGCAACTAAACCCAACGCCGTGCAAGATTCGCGCACGAGTACCGTCAATGCATCACTACTGGCATCGGCCACTTGTTCAACGTTATAAATAATTTTAGATAATATTTCACCTGAGCTGGTGTGATCGTAATAGCTTGTCGGCAATTTCATTAAATGTTGAAACATTTCTTGTCGAAAGTTCATGACCACATTACGTCCTACCCATCCCATAAAGAAGGTAGAAAGAAACGTTGCTAATCCCCTAACGATAAAAATACCAATCACCACAAACGGGATCCAATGAATAAACGCGACATCGTGATCGACGAAACCTTGGTTTAAAAGTGGTTGCAGTAATTTGGTGATCCCAGCATCAATGACGCCGTAAAGGATGTTGCCAAGTATCGCTAACATAAAAGCGTAACGATAAGGCCATACATAAGTTAATAAACGACGATAAACCACTTTGCCGGATAAAGGGGAAGAATTCAGAGATGTCATTTCAGTCGCTAAGCCTTATCTACTAACCATTATCTTCTGGGCGTGCTTCGTGCTTTGCTATAATTTGCACTTCTGTCACCCCGAGTTCTGCTGCGACTTCCAATGCCGACACAACCGCTTGGTGAGGTGCGGCTTTATCGCCTGCAATCACCAAGGGTAGTAACTTATCTTCCCTTTGTATTTCAGCCAAAATATTTTTTAGACGCTTAGATTGGGGACCGATGAGTTTTCCATCCAGGAAATATTGGCCGTTTTCGTCTACCCCAATTTCCATAAAGCTGCTGTTTTTGCCTTCTGCCTTAGCATTGACTTCTGGCAATTTAACTTTAAGTTGCGTAACTCCCTTAAAGAGAGTGGTAGAAACCACAAAAAACAACAACAGCATAAACACAACATCGATAAAAGGTGTGAGATCAATGCCGCTTTCTTCTTGACGTCTTTCGCTAAATTTCATCGCAGTTTACCATAAGTTTATTAACTAATATCAATTTTCTGCATGATCCAATCGACGAGAAGCTATGCTTGGCGCGATAGCTTTTAAGCCATCAACCATTTTTTGGGATTCTTTTTCAAGTTTTATAGCAAACTCATCTATGCGGCGTCTAAAGTGACGATGGAACATCAAACAGGGAATGGCGATAAACAGGCCAAAAGCGGTCGTCAGTAAGGCTTGGGCAATACCACCCGCCAAGGCTTCTGGATCAGGCGTGCCACCTAATACCGCAAATATTTGTATCATACCTAACACAGTTCCTAAGAGGCCTAACAAGGGCGCTGCCGAGGCGATAGTCCCCAAGGTGTTCAGATAGCGCTCAAGTTCAATGATAACTTGGCGTCCTTGATCTTCCATTCGAGCACGCATCACACTGATACCCTGCTCTGAATGCTGTAATCCACGCGATAAAATGAGCCCCAGCGGACTACTGGTTGATAGTTCTGATAACTTAAGGGGTTTACTGTCTCTTAATGTAAGACGCTTTAAAACATCTTGCACGAGATCAGAAGGCGCAATTTTGTTTTCGCTTAGTACCCACATCCTTTCAACAATAATCGTTAAAGCGATGATCGAGCAGCCAAGCAGCACGAACATTAACCAGCCTCCCGCTAGTAATAAGTCAACCATTTCACTCTCCTGATGGGACAATTGTATGCCAGTACTGTAAAGAAGTGTCTCGCCAACGAGTAGGGGGTGTCAATTCATCTTCATTATTTAATTCAAAAATCAGTGCTCCACTTTGTGAGACAACAATATTACGACTGCCATGATCTCGATAACGACGAAGAATATCGGTTTTAGGAAACCCATAATGGTTGCCAAACCCAACGGGATACAGCGCATATTTTGCGCCAACTTGTTTAACAAACTCAATTGAGGATGAAGTCAAACTACCATGATGAGGCACAACGATAATCGAGCTTGTAAGTAACTCAGGCGTTAGTGCGAGTAGCTGTGATTCAGCGCCTTTTTCAATGTCACCCGTTAACAACACGCTGTGCTTTTGGGTCATGACTTTTAAGACGCAGGAGCGATCGTTACGATTTTTAGCCTGTGATCCCGCTTGGTTTAACATCATAAAGCGCACACCATCCCATTCCCACGTCGTTAATTCTTGGCATAACTTGGCAAATTGGGTTAATCGGTTTGGCTCACTGGAATAAATATCGCCTTGCAATAAATCATAGACACTATTAAGTCCTGCCCGATGATCTAAATCGCCATGACTAATAATAATGCGATCGATTTTATGGATTTGTTGTGTTTGCAAGTAAGGTTTGATCACTCTTTTTCCGGCATCACTGTCACGCCCATATTGTGGGCCTGCATCGTACAATAAAACATGGTTTCGGGTTTTGATGATCGCCGCTAATCCCTGCCCAACATCTAGCAAGGCTAATTGAAATTCGCCTTCTTTAGTTGCAGGTGGGTGATAACATAGCATGGGTAATAATCCAAACCAGCCTAAGTGTTTTCCTGGAAACCCCTTTGGAGCCAATAAAATAATCACGCCAATCAGCGCTAAACCACAGGATAAAACGGGCACGTCGCCTGCATACCAAACGCCGTAAGGGATATGGGTTAATTTTTCTAATATTTGCCAAATAAAATAAAGTGCGCCATGCGCAATATTCAATGACCATTCTGCTAATGGCACCGAGATCTGCATTAGAATGAGCGCTAACAAGCTGGGTGGGATCACAAAAAAATTAATCACCGGCAATGCAATAAAATTTGCAATCGGCGATATCAATGACGTTTGGTGAAAGAACAACACTCCCATGGGCAATAATCCCACAAAGACAATTAATTGCGGCATGATCCATTTGCGCCATGTGCTTCCGACTTGTGAACCTCCATAAATCAAAGCAGCCACACAACCGAACGATAACCAAAATCCCATCTGTAAGGTCGCTAATGGATCGAATAAGCCAATCGCTAACCATGCTAATGCCAACAGATCCCAAGACAATATTTTTTGTCTTGTCAGCAAGGCATACAAGCCCACTAATATCATCGCCAAGCTTCGTTGGGTTGGAATAGAAAAGCCCGCAATCGCACAATAAAGCGTTGCACTCAGCATGGCAGCTACCGCACCATAAAATCTGGCGGGAAATAATAATGTTAACCGCGTGAACCGTTTAGCCACAAAAGTGACAAAACCACCAAATAGGATGGCCACCAAACTGATGTGTAATCCTGAAATCGCAATCGCATGTGTCGTGCCAGTCATTTGAAATATTTGCCATTGATAGGGTGTAATATTTTTATAAAGGCCCAAAGTTGTTGCTTGAATGACACCTAGTAGCGGTTTATCAGCTAAAATGCTTGCCATCTGATCGTTGAGTAACTGTCTTAACCTTGTGATGGAACGTTGCTGAGAAGGCTGAACAACATTCATGACAATCACTTTGCCTTTAGCGCGGATCCCTTCTATAAAAAATTGTTTTTGTTGGTCAAAACCCCCCGGATTGGCTAAGTGCCAAGGGGGCTCTAGTTTTACGAGCGCCTCAATCTTATCGCCTTCGTTCAATCGTTCAGCCGCCTTCGGCCAAAAGAGGCGCAACGTTGGCGTTCCTTTCACTACTTCGCCCTCAATTTCATTTGCAACTAAGTCCAAACGCAAAGTATGTTGGTGCCATTGGCTGATCCCAGTAACGATACCCTTCACTTTCAGCGTTTGCCCCCATAATGCAGGCACTAGCTGCCATTGCAGGCGCTCTCTGGCTTGTTGATAGGCGTAGCCAAAACCGACTATGCTTGCTAGTAGCAGGACACAAAATTGCTTGAGAATGACTCGGCTAGATAACAAATTTACAGCGATTATCAACAGTAATCCGCTAGCACTCCAATAAAGAACAGTAACGACGTCAGGAAGGGTTGAAAAAAAATTGAGCAGCGAAGCACCCATGAGTGTACCCAAAGCGAATAGCATTAACACATGCCACATCCTTACCTTCTTGTGCAGATAACGTTATGTCAAAAAAACTCTTTAAACGCTTTCTACCAGATAGTAAAAAAATTAAAAGCGAAAAAAGTTTGCAACTTTTTGGCAGATTTATTCACGATCCTAACCTTTGGCATCTAAATCGCTATTCTGTGTCAACTGCCTTTAGTGCTGGGCTATTTGCAGCATTAATCCCCATGCCACTACAAACCCTTATTGCTGCCACACTCAGCATTATTTTCCGTGCCAATCTGCCGATTGCGGTTGCATTGACTTGGGTAACAAATCCCTTCACAACACCACCGATAGCGTACTTTTGTTATCGAGTGGGTGTGTTTGTCATGGGAAAGGAACCTCAGCATTTTAAATTTGAGATTTCATGGGATTGGCTAGTGAACGAAATTGGCGGCATTGGTATGCCTTTCGTTATCGGTTCAATTGTCGTTTCTTTGATTGCCGCTTTCTTGAGTAACATTATTATTCGACTTATTTGGCGGATTGCGATTATCCGAGCTTGGAAGCAACGCCATACTGCTCGAAGCAAGGCGCGCCGCAAAAAGAAACGCAAAAATAAAAAGAAAGCACGGGTTTCCCCTTCAGAATAAGTTATTCGACTTATCTTAGATAGCTTGCAGAATTTAACTATCTCTTTATAATGGCTTAACTTCTTCAATTGAACTGTTGTATATGTCACCTAAAAAACCAGCAAAGCGAAAAAAATCTCGGGCAAAACGTGATCCCACTTGGCATCCAAGGCAAAATGCGGCACCTCGAGATATCAGCAATTTTTCAACTGAAGGTTTACTGAAGTTAATGGGGGCAGCAAGTTCACCTCCCCCCAAGGCCGCCGTGATCAACACCACGCGCTCAATGATATTACAAGACGAAAACGCGCTTTCAACGCCTAACGGAAAACGTTCTGCCCAATTGCTTACACCAACAAAATATACACTTTCTACGCCTACTGCAGGCCCTAAAGCTTCTTATCTTGTTACGCCACAAGGAAGTAAATTGCTACCTTCTTATGTTATTGAATGCAATGATGGGCATCTCGGCGTCTTTATCTCTGAGAACAAAGTAGGTAAAAAGGAACTCACCATTCCCGCTAAATCGAAACCTTGGATTGAGCACTCCCCCATCCCTGAAGCTGACATGAGCGGGATGATTGATATTTCGATTACCAAACGCCAACTTAAAAAAGTAGAGGCACTGGTACGTAAACGTAAAAAAGAAGCGGTGAACCCGCGTGGCATCTCACAAAATAGCCTTAATAAAATTCCTGCTACTCAAGCAATGCGTAAATCAGGGATTAAAGTTGAAGATGGTGATGGACACTATGTCCATTTTATTCCGTTTTCATTTTTAGGCGATACTGCACAAGTTGTGAATAATATGGGTATTGGTACGCGCTTCGCCAATGCGGCAATGGAATTGGTTAACCCTGCAATTCGTCGATTGCTCTATATGAAAAATGGGCCCAAGGAAATTTATTTGTCTGCCATTCCAACTTGGGTTCCAGGCTTTGAAAAAATTCGACTGCTGAAAAGCATTACTTACATCATTAAAGATGGAAAAGACGACAATTATCAGCATTGTGCCAAGTTAACTTTTAATACGCTGTCGCTCTCTGAAGTGTGCGTGACCAATGTACGTCCGATCCGCGATTTCATTATCGAGAAATTTTCTAGCAAGCCGGCAAAAAAGCTGTTAAGCCCGGCTGCAACAAAACGTCCTTTGCCACAACTTTTAAGCCCTTTGCCACACCGACCGATATTAAGGCCTTCTATTCAAAACCGCCCAATACCAGAATCACCCAGTGTCTTCTCATCGCCCAAACCGATGTTACATAGTTTTAATTTGAAGAAAACACGAAGTCCTTTACTGACAGAACCGCTACTTAACAGTCAAATGCCAACTCGCAAATTGGAATTCAAGTAGTTTTCATAAACCATAAAACTAAATCATCATCGATTGGATAAGAATGACCTGCGACAATATTTTTATATTGATAGGTAAGACCTTTTCCGTCAGGGATATAGTGTCGTTTAATGTAAAGCCTTTGTGCTTGACCATAATCTGCACTTAAACCAACACCTATTCCTACCCATTGACTCCATTCCTTGGCTTTCGTTTCCGCCGTATCAAGCAATAAGGTACCTGCGCCTTTCTTACGATGATAAGGCAGCACATTCAAATCACTGATTTCTGGAATACCCAACTTTGCAAACGGTTCATATAATGACGTTTTCTTTAGAGTAACATAGCCGACAAAGTCTCCTGCTTCTAACACCACCCAAACAGCCCGCTCTTGCTTAGCTTGCTCAGCTAAATATTGCAGAAATAAAGAACGAGGCTTGTGCCAACCAATTTGTGTAAATGAAGCAACGATAGATGCCACATGTGATTCTTCTAAGGGCTTTATTTCCAGCATTTTACCGGTCTCATGACGCAGACTATACTGAACATTATCATGGATTAAAGATGCGTCATAATTCACATGCCCAAAAAATGGCTCCAAACCCTCATACCCACTGCAGATAAAATCAAACGCATTCCTGGCATCCATTACTTTGGCGACTTTATCCACAATCCCAATTTTTGGCATCTAAATCGATATAGTGTCTCAACTGCCGTCAGTGTGGGTATTTTTATTGCGTTTATGCCCTTTCCAGGACATATGATCATGGCAACGATTGTTGCGATGCTCCTTCGAGCCAATTTACCTATCGCAGTATCCTTAGTTTGGATATCCAACCCGCTCACAATCCCACCCATGATTTACACTTCTTACAAGTTAGGCACGCTCTTACTGCACATTAAACCGGTCAAATTCCATATTGAAATGACTTTTAACTGGCTCTATCACGAATTCATCCATGTTGCATGGCCATTACTGATGGGTTCTTTTGTACTAGGAATGTTGTTTGCTTTGATTGGCAATCTCTGGGTAAGGCTCTGGTGGCGTTTCCATGCTGGCCAAACCTGGAAAAAACGCCATAAACTACGACTTGCGCATATGCATCAATAATGAGTTAGTTCAATGGAAGGTTGGATTCCAGACGAACGACCCCATTTAATCGATTCTATAGACTTTACAGTTAAGTTGGTTCTGACTAAAATTTGTAGGTCGGATCCCTCCCGTAACATTTTGATGTGAGTTCTGTCCCAGAATGGCAAAAAAATTTATAAAACGATTCTTGCCTGCACCGCATACGCTACGAAATAACCGCAGCTTAAAGCTATTGGGAAAATGGGCAACGGATCCTAACCTTTGGTATTTAAACCGTTCTTCTGTTGCAATGGCAGTCAGTATTGGCTTGTTTGTGGGCTATATTCCACTACCTGGCCACATGATTGTTGCGGCCATTATTGCGATTATGTTCCGAGCAAATTTGGCAGTAGCCATCGTTGCATGTTGGGTTGTAAATCCACTTACCCTTATCCCTATGTTTGGCTTTGCCTATGCACTTGGCGCAAAATTATTGGGATATTCATTTCAAGACCTCGATTTTAGTTCTTGGGAAATACTCTTCAATGTCTGGCAACCCCTCACCTTAGGTTGCTTGCTCTGCGGCACAATGCTAGCCATTGCCGGCAATATACTCGTGCGTGCTTATTGGCGTTATGCTGTTGCTAAGAGTTGGATGGAAAGACAAACACGCCGCAACATCTTAGTGAAACCTGTTGAAGCAGTTGAATAACCGTTAATCGGTGCAACTACACCGCCTCCATAAAGCACTTTCACTAACGTAATAGATTGCGGTCTAAGACTTCACTGCTAACTTTCGAAAATGATGAAAACTCGGTATCATCAGCGCCGTTGTACACTCAAAAATTTGTCTAATAATAGCAATGCATTCATCTAAACCATGATTGCGAGGACGTTAATGCTACAGGTATCCCCATAAGGAATTGAGGAAAATCACGATGGCTATCGCTCATCAATCACTTATCAAATATGTATCAGACTTAGGGTATACATCACCTATTGAGGGTGGTTTATGCTTTGGTTTAGTTCATATGTGGGTGCAAGCGATTTTATGTAAAGATCTGAAATCTTTTACGATAAGACTAAATAAAATTGAACAAGACATACTACATAATAAGCCTTTAACACTTGCAGAGCGTTACAAAGCGGGCATTATGCATTTTTTTGATGGCGTCGAGATCTATCATAAGTCGACCCGGCATTACCGACACCTTTTTGAATTGGATAAAAGAAATATCACTTTTCAGCAAGATGCACTCGAATCAGCAAAACTAGCCAGTTCACTCGAAATAGAAAAAAAAGGTGGACTGCATAAGAGCGCAGAGTTCACTGGTGTCTATAGCAAAACAGAGTTAATCCAATATTTTAAAACGCTAAGTGAAACGCTGGCGAATACGCCTGAACCATTTGCATTGGTATTAGATAATGTGAACCATGTCATTGGTGTTAGCTATGATATGAAAAGAAAAAAATGGTTATTTTGTGATGCAAACCAATTACCCATTCGAAGCTATGAACAACCTGAAGATGTTTGCGACGCAATTATGAGAGGCTTTCAAGTAAGTTCAGATGACCATGTCATTATGAACACCATTGCGTACACCACTAAACACTATCAAAATAAAATCGATTGCGTCTTTAAAGATTGGAAAGAAAACCCTACTATTAAACTGATGCATCAAGTTACAGAAGAAAAAGCAACTAAAGTAAGTAATAACAATGATTCCTGGCTATTTCAGGCAGTAAGCATTAATGATGTAGAAACGGTTCATGCACTATTAAAAATAAAAAACATCGATCGTAATATTGCAACTAAAGTAGGAAAGTTTACACCGCTACATGCTGCTGCGAGCAATGGCAGCGTAGATTGTCTCAAAGCATTAATAGCAGAAGAGAACACGGATATGAATAGCCAAACCAGTGATGGCTCAACTGCTTTATATATTGCTGTATTTAGTGGCCACACCGATTTTGTCAAAATGTTGTTAAAATATCGCAAAGCCAACCCTACATTAGCGGCCAACGGTATTACGCCCATAGCAGCCGCGCTATATTTTCATCAATTTAGGATCGCTTGGGAACTATTTAAAGACCCCAGAGTAAATAATATCGACAAGGTGTTTAAACAACCCATTCTTCATGGGTTAGGAGCTGCCTACACTTTATTATATGTTGGCTATTTTATCTTAACGATAGCCATGTACAACCTCATCCTATGTGCAACCATTGTGGGAGTCGTGGTTGGCGGCATGAGTTGGCTTTTACAAAACCAGCGGCATAAGTTAACCGAAGATGCTTTTAAATCGCTATCTAAACAAAAAAATCATTCATCAGAAGCCTGTCGTGAACGACTGATGGCTGAATTAGATAAATTGACTACCCATCAATTGCAAGCCCTACAAACAGGTATTGACAGTGGCAAGACTTGGAAAAACTATTTCAAGCCCTATAATTTCTGCAATCTGAGTGCCACTTGGTATTACAAACATTATTTACTGGGCTTAAAACTAAGCACGGATAGTTTTGTAGTGCATAATAAATATCTCATCTCGAACATGATCAAAAGAAAAATAGGAACACAACACTAAACAAATAAAGTAGTGTCTTACTTTTATGCGAATGAATCAGTTATTTGTTTTTGGGTTTTTTAGATTCAGGAGGCTCAATCTCTGAATCGGGTAAGCGACCTTTCTTTTGATCTCGGTCACTATTCGTGCTGCTTGAATACAGGTTAGTTAAAGTTTTGATAACATCCGCTTCAAAATGAGTTGATCTCGCAACCGGCTCGGGTTCGAAGGATTGAGCGGGCAGTAATTCGGTCGCAACTTCAGCACTCTGTCTTCGCGATTGTGGTGTTTTTTGCTCAGTGTTAACAGCAACCATATTTACTCGAAAACTAGCAGTGACTTGATCTTTGGCTTCGCTAAATTTCCCAACCACAGGGAGGTTTGAATATTTTTGCAATAAACTCGTAAGTTGTAAATTGACGGGTATGTTTACTTTTTCACCGTTGAGTCTTTTACCTGCACACTGATACATATCATCGACTAACTTTCCTGCTAGCTGCTTAAAAAGCGCTTTGTCTTCTTTTGACATTTTCTTTTCAGGGAGATCATTAATTTCTTGCAGCGCATTTTTTAAATCATGACATTTATTAATCTGATTAAAAACGGACTCTAAAAATTGGTTATCGGGTGGTTTTGAAAGTGCAGCTGTTGAAACTTTACCATTAATGTGATCAAATGCAGTGTGCGCTCCTTTTAAAGTGGCTAACTTATTTTCCAATCCTGTGATAACCTCATTTAATGAAGCATTCGGTCCAACACCTGCATAAATTCTAATATATTCCTCTTGGGAATATTCAGAATCATGGTGTTGTATAGGCAATGCCGCGAAAGCTTCCATCAATTTGTTTTTGTTTTGTAATAAGACATTAACATGATCAATATCATCTTTAAAATCAGGTACTCTTCTTTGAATATAATTAGCAACCGTAATTGCTTTAGTATTCGGGTTAGGGGGCGTCACATTAAACGAACGTAAAACGGGAAGATGATCAGAGCCATGATAAAATATTTTACCTTTTTTGTTGGTTGCTTTGTATTTATCATCGACGTTAAATCCATGATGTCCTTCTTTTACTTTAAGCCCACAGGTATAGGCTACTCTATCTAGGAAACCGCCTTTTGCAACATGCTTTCTCTGTGTTTTTGGATCTGGATCATTAATTCCATTTAAACCATATGTACCATTTAGTTTTGTGTTTCCATTTATCATGCTAGGTTGTTTTTCAACATCGAAACCATATGATTTAAAATTTGTTTGTTTCATCATATCAACGGCTTGTCTTTTCGTGCCAGACACAAATAATTGATTACGCTCATTGAAATCGCCCGTTACAATTTTAAATGCACTGGCTTCTTCATAAATTTGATCGAATGATTTTGGGTCAGTCGTTTTCATATTTGAGTTCTTTAAGAATTTATTAGTATGCGCACGACGTTTTTGATCTTGATTAGCATCAAAGTGACCACCAGACACAGAAATATCCATAATCGGGTTCCCTTTACTATCTGTTAATTTTCCTTGGACAGTAATGATGGATTTATTCACTTTCTTATTGTTGTCTTTAGCTCCTTCAGGTGCTTGATAATCTATTCTGGTTTCAGGATTTTCTAATTTATAAGGCTTTTTAACCAAAACAGCTGTACTAACACGATTATCATCGGTAGTTAATGCTTTAAATAGGGTTTTTTTACTATTATTAGCGCCAGCCATCGTTGTATGATACGTCTCAACTAATTCATATTGACTACCATCTGCTTCTAATTTTTTCTTAAGCAAATCGACAAGGCGTTCTCCATTTGGGGCAAGCTCTTCTTGCGTGCTGATCGACAGCACCGTTGGCGCAGGATTGACTAATTGGCCGAAAATATCATTAACCGCATCTTTTGTAGCATTTTTATTACCCATGTTCCAGGTAAGTGCCTGAATCGAAATAGGGCCACCAACCATATGACATCACCTCGTTTAAGTACACGTTACAAAAGACATTCAGTTAACAACAGATAGACAGTGCAACACCTATGAAGGTTCAGGCATTCTACAAAATGCTGAGCATTCCAGCTTGGGTGTAATACAAATTATAAAGAAAATAGTTAAGATCAAGCGGAATATTTAATGATAGGTCTCTTATCAACCGCTGTATTCAGATCCAAATTACTTTGGTTTAAGCGGGTTAGCACCTTCAGTCGGAGGATTGCTTGAATCATTCACTTTGGTGTCCTCAACAGTATGTTCATTATCAGATTGATTTATGATTGGATAGGAAGATGATGGTTTAGAAAAAACAACTGAACCCACTCGTTTTTTGCTAGCAAGCATTTCTTCAGGTATTTCTATAGATTCATTCGTTTTCTTATCATGTGAGTCAAGCCGACTGCGAAACTCATCAATGAGTTGTGTATTGGGTAGATTATCAATGATCTGTGAAATGGTAAATCTGTCACTTAAGTTATACCACAAACAATTAACAACAATGTACAGTATTTTATCTGCATCAATTGCATTGTTCTCTGCAATTTTCATTTTTAGTAGGTCGTAATCTTGCGATGGAATGTCATTTAACATTTTCTTTACTGTAGCTTTATCAATTATGCCATAATCGGAATATAAATTAAGCATCATCGCACCAATTGACCATATATCATCGGCTCCACTGGCATGAAAATTTACAGGCGGCTGTGTCGTTATCCGCTCATTGTATAAAAAATCACAAACGGCATCTTTGCATAAGATATTATATTTATCAGGTTTTTTATTAAAAAATACAGCAGCCGCTTCTGGGGAAAAGAATTTAGGATCACCTGATATTTTCGTTCTATCCTTCTTCGACTCGCCAAAATCCATGACTTTTCCGTAATAATGACCTTGTTCATCTTTGTCCACTAAAATGTTAACGGGCTTAATATCACGGTGAAGAATATTCGATTGATGAAGATGCTCAATACCCAGTAAAAAAGAATAAACAATCCTTTCCATATCTTCCAGTTTAGGTTTTTGCTGTTTTAAAAACTCGTCGAAATCACCACTTTCAGCGATTTCACCATAAAGTGAAAGTCGTTTATCTTGATGTGAAGCAGAATGATAAATTGGCCCAACAATCGCGTTTTGAATATACGGATTATTTTGCATAGAAACATTTGCTTCAACTAGCACTTCTTCAAAAGCAGCTTCTTTGTCGACAACGCTCGACCACCACTTTTTGTTGGGAACATCTACTTTTCTTGGCCATAACAGCATGCAAGGCGTTCCATGTTTTACAGCACCATGCGGCTTCTTATAAGTAGGATCGAGATCAACAATTTTTTTGTTATCGTGTAATTTACTTTTGGTTTCAACAATAATACTGAATTCGCCATTAGGCAAAGTAATGATGGATAAAGATCGTTTAGGGTGATTGCCGTTCTCGCCCTTAGGGATCCGCATACTCTTATTATGCGTCAACTCTTCGTCCCACACGCCATCCTTTAACTGGCTTTTAATAAATGTCATGATGGATTTTAAATCAACCGCACTAATTTGCTCAGCCGCTTTGTATTCTGCTTCCTGGTTTATAATAGTCTGATACCTGCTCGGCTGGCTGTCTAAATCTTCAGAAAGCAGGTAAATTCCGTTCTTTAAACGTTCTAATGCACTCATAAGTCCCTCAGAAAACCTCAGCTTATGATAATCAGACTCATTTTAGGGTATATGGTTCATAACAAAGCAAAAGTGCCAGGGAAATATCACTCGTTTGATTGCATAGAAACGAGCAAAATTGCAGCTAAATTGCAAAATATCGGCTAATGTGGCTGTAAAGATGTGGGGGATTTATTGTCAGTTCGAACTATCTATTCATTTTCTAGGTGATTTATTTCTTAAATACTTTGAGCCTTCACTGTGCTTTTTAATAAGATCCAACATTTGCTGGTTGCCATTAACCTTGGCCCATGTTGAACAGTTTTGACCATCATCGTTGAAATCATCGACGCTTGCACCTGATTTGATAAGCGTTTCTAGCATCGTATAGTCATTTCGACTAGCTGCTATGATAGCGGGTGTGTTACCAAATTTGTACTTTTCATGAACACTGTAACCTTTAGAAATGAGCTTTCTAGCATCTTCTAATAATCCAAGAGCCACTATATCAACTAATTTTATTGGAGAACCTACACTCATATTAACTCCGCCTAACGCTTATTTATATCTAACATATACCAAACACTATTGAATATCAAAACTGAGGTTAAATAAATAATATACACGGATTTCTATTTTTTGAACTAATTTTATATCGTAGACATCTAAATTGGCAGTAACGGCTAGTTAGGTATGCAATTATGCCAGACGACTCTGTAACTATTTCATTGTTTAGTGTACAAAATGTTAAGGATGGCGTAAGTAGCTATAACACGAGGTTATTTTCTGAAATTGATAATATCGTCAATATGGCACGAAAACTAAGCGGAGCAGCTAGGCATAATGGCGCCAAACCCCCTACCTTTACGGTTTCTACTCTGTTGATCCCTGATTGGAAAGTGCTAAACAATAGTTATAAAAATACCCAATATCTCGATACTAAAGCTTTTTTTCTTGAAGAGGTTAAAGAAAAGTTTGAAACGGCAGTCCGCGTTTTAGCCGATGAAGGCATTACACTTAACACTCAAGATTTCTACACAGAAGGAAAACTTTCAAAAAATGAAAAGGAATTTCTAGAACACTTAGCCGCCAATGGGAGCAATGCCGACACCATTAAGACCAAAGCGCTACTTAATAATGCAGGTCGTAAACACTTACAAATAGATAGCAACACCATTATTAAAGATTATCAATCGCTCTACAATTCAACTTTTGGGCAACCCGAAAGAGAGCAAAAGGATGCGTACAACGCAAATCAATATGCGCCGAACCATATCTCTGCCAACAATAAAATTGTGTACGTTGCTCCAACCAGCCCTATGTTAAAGACTCTTCATCGCGAATATCATCGATTTATGAAGGAAAATGCTAACAACTTGGAGGAGAAAAAACCTGGCACAAATGCTGTCTATGACAATATCTTTGCCCCAACCTTGTGTGAGTTTAACTTAACATATAAAAATATAGAAGTTGCCAAGCGTAAAACGTATTACCCTGCTGTAATAACAAATCCCGAGTTTCGTATCACGAAAGATGTGGTTACTGCGATTAACATGTCATGGGCAGAACCACCTAAAGAACTTGTATTGGATGTGTCGGTATTAAAAGCCATGGAGCCACTGAACTATTTAGATGCCAAATATGATTACCCAGCTTTTAATTCCATTGTTAAAAAATATACCGGATATTTAACCAAAAGTGTTATGGGCGATGAAGATCCTAACTTCTATTTTGAAAGATTTCTGAAATTATCTGATAATGAAACAGACCTATTGGTACTACAACAATATTACCAGGCGATATTTTCAAATGATTCAGAAAAACTCAAGAATGCCTTTTCAAAAATTTTAAAGGGGCAAGCGCTTGAAGATGCACTTGCAAAACCTGAATCGCTCATCAATTTACAAAAAGCCCTCGCTAAAGCGATACCTGACACACCAAAGGGTAACGTTATCACTCAAGCATTGTTTGGACGTTCTGTTCAGCAGTTACATGAAAACCCAAGCGCTTTTGAAGCAAACAAAACCTATGACATCCAACTTGATGTGATTGATAAGCTTGTTGAAATCGATAAACAATCTAGTAAATATTTATTATCAAGGGAACAGGGTTTTTTAGCAGAAAAATTAGTAGATAGACTGACCGCAAAATATCCACGTCAAGAACTCGAAAAAATCGGCATCAACGGAATAGTTAAAGTTGCTAAATTCGCATTAGCGCTTGAATCACCTCAAGGTTTTGACAGGCACACTGCAAAGCTATTGAGACTCCCAGAATACATCCATTCGTATTTAATGAATGAAGCTAAATGGATTTTGGAAAATGGTAATGACATTGAAATTCATTTTAATTATATTCCCAATCGTAAAGAGAAACTGCAACGCATCCTTGATTGGGAAAAATTAACTGGTAGCAGGCCGTCAGCCATAACCAGCAATTTCAAACAGTCGGTAAAAGAAACGCCCTCTATAAGTGAAAAATTAACCAACCCTTTGATTGTCGATGAAAATATTGCCACCAATTTTAATAACAAAAAAACTAAAAAAAACCCGTAACTAAAATAATCGCTTTGCAACATTTGATGCTGCCAAAGCTTTTTGATCGGTTGTAGCAGGCTCTGTGGCTTGCAATGCATCTCGCGTTCTGATGACAGCCTTGGAAGGCTTTTTAGGCGTGTCCTTTACTGCAACAGGGTGCATTTTTGAAATTCGCTTTATATCTTTGTCGCTTAATTCAATCTCACTTTTCATATCAACATTTAATGAATTACATTTAACGAGATGTTCACGCGTTTTTTCTGATGCGTTTCTCATCGAAAATAATAGCAAATTGTGATGCACTCTAAGCTCTGATTGAAAATATTTGAGAAGCTGAATATTTCCCTTGTTTTCATCGTCTTTTGCTAATTCTTGATCAATTTTTTTCAGGGTTTTAGAAACTTTCATAAAGACATCACCCGCTTTAAGCGTATGATTTTTTCCTTTAATTAATTTTTTGTGGTGTGTCTCATATATGGAAGTTGCACCCACATGAAAAAAATAGTGTGGCTTACCTTCTCCACTTCCATTTCTCTGTGTCACTTGGCAGTAAAGCATGTTTAAACAGAAGGTAATATCATTACCAATCGTTTCTACAAGACGCCAAAGTTTATGTACATAGGTGGATCGCGGTAATGTGGTCATGACGTGATAATGAAGAACATCAGGCACCACATCTCGTAAACGAAAGGGTTTTGCTTGTTGCTTTTTTATTGGTAGATTTTCAGGTTGATTTTCTATTTCAGATTGAGAGGGGCCACTTATCATTTTACACCAAAGAATACATTGCTAATTCATGAATGCTTCCTTGCGTAACGTTTAATCAATTCACGCTAAATATATCCTACCAAAACCCTTTATGCAAGTTAAGGTTCCAGCTTCTTACAGTAACCTGCCCCTGTGCACTATTCATTTAGCTGATTTTATTGGCCTTCACGTAAATTGCCTCGCTCAATCGTCACCATACGATCCATACGCTTTGCGAGCGCTAAATCATGGGTTACCACCACAAAACTGGTGTTAAATTCTTGCATCAACTGCATCATCAAGTCATAGACTTGATCAGCGCTTTGATTATCTAAATTACCGGTTGGCTCATCGGCTAATATGCATTTAGGTTGTGTGACCAGCGCGCGGGCAATCGCAACGCGTTGGCGCTCACCGCCGG
>CAZCXZ010000048.1:23700-25344 GCA_964502705.1 Uncultured Candidatus Berkiella sp.
TGTTTGACGATGTCCAAGCCCCACTTTTTCTAATAATAAGGCGCTACGCTTTTTAACGGCACCGACTGGCAAGCCTTGGATTAACAACGGCATACAGACATTTTCTAATGCAGTAAATTCTGGTAACAAATGATGGAACTGAAAAATCAGCCCTAATACGCGATTACGCAAATAGCCACGCTTACGATCAGACAGTGCATGTAAATGGGTATTATCGAGCACAACTTTTCCCGCAGATGGGGATTCAAGCCCGCCTAATAAATTTAATAAGGTGGTTTTTCCTGAACCTGAACGCCCTACAATCGCAACACTTTCACCACGCTTCACGGAAAAGCTCACATCTTGTAAAACGGGGATTACTTTATCGCCATCTTGATAATCTTTTTTTAGATTTTCACAATATAAAATCGGATCGGTGTTAAGCGTCATGACGTAAAGCCTCCGCAGGTTGAACATTCGCAGCACGCCATGCAGGATGAATGGTCGCCATTAAACTAAGCACCATGGCAGAAGCGGCTATGAGCAATACATCGCCATACTGTAAATCTGAAGGCAAAAAGCTAATAAAGTAAACATCGGCAGATAAGAACTTCACTCGGAAAGCTCTTTCTATAGCCGCAACGAGACTGGTTACATTTAATGATAATGCCACCCCCATTACGACACCTAATATTGTGCCAATGAAACCGATGATGGCGCCTTGGCAAATAAAGATCGCCATAATTTTTCTGGCAGAAGCACCCAAGGCTCTTAGCACGCCAATATCGGCTCGCTTATCCGTTACCACCATGACCAAGGTCGAAATAAGGTTAAACACCGCAATAGCTAAAATCATGATCAAAGTGAAAAACATCATCGTTTTTTCCATTTTAACTGCGCTAAAATAGGCGCCGTTAAGCACAGTCCAATCAATCACGTTATAAAAACCATTGAGCTTTTCATGGAGCTCTTTGGCAATTCTGGGCGCTGAAAAAGGATCTTTCAAACGCAGTTGCAAGCCGGTTACACCATCTTGGGTTTTGAAAATTTTTGCAGCATCTTGAATATGCATGAATGCAAAACCGCTGTCATAGATATAACCTACTTCGAAAATACCGACGACGGGTAATCGTTTCAAACGCGGAGTCGCTCCCATCATTGAAACATTAATCTCAGGGATCACAAGCGTAACCATGTCACCCACGTTCACACCAAGCGTTTTTGCTAAATAGGCACCTAAAATAACGCCAAATTGACCGGGTTTTAAATCGTCTACTTTTCCGACTTTTAAGGTATCGTGTAAGGGAAAAACAGCATCAATGGCATTAGGGTCAACGCCCTTAATCACGACCCCGCGTACTTCGCGACCACGGGTCATCATGCCTTGGCCATCAACATAAGGGCCAACCGCCTCAACATTGGGATATGTCGACACCTCTTTGGCTAACTTTTGCCAATCTCTTAAAGGTTCACCCCACCCTTCATTGATCATCACATGTGGCGTAACGCTTAAAATGCGCGCCCGGATCTCTTTGGTAAAGCCATTCATTACCGATAAAACCGTGATTAAAACGGTGATGCCTAAGGCAATCCCTAGCATCGAAACGATCGAGATAAAGGTAATAAAGTGATCACGACGCTTAAAATTGGTGTAGCGCGTACCGA
>CAZCXZ010000049.1:0-24949 GCA_964502705.1 Uncultured Candidatus Berkiella sp.
ACCACCGACCTCAGCATTATGAGTGCCGCGCTCTAACCAGCTGAGCTACGTAGCCGTAGACCGCGCATTTTGGCGATTACCCCACAGGTTGTCAAGTGAAAGGTCGATCGCCGCTTAATGCAAGTAAATTGACTAATTTTTTGACGCAAGATAAGCAAAGGCAATTTGTGCAAAAACCTTGGCGCCAGCCTTGATGATCTCGTCGTTGAAATCGTATTTGGCGTTGTGACAACACGCGCTATTTTCGCCATTACCCATAAAAAAATAACAACCGGGGATCTCATTCAAGAAGTAAGAGAAGTCTTCAGCAGCGCGAGAAGACTTCGCTTTAAGCTCAACATTCTCTGCCCCCAAACATATACGCCCTTGTTCTAGCACAAACAGCGCCTCGGCTTCGGTGCTAATGGTGGGTGGATAGATCTCATTGTATTGCAACTCTAAGGTAGCCTGATATTTAGCCTCAATGGTGGCTAGCGTTTGCTTTAAGCGCTGACTGGCTTGTTTAAAAGCCGCATCCGATGGCGCACGAATGGTTCCCTGCAAAAAGGTCACATCCGGTATCACATTGGTGGTGAACCCACTCTTACATTGCGTCATGGTGATGACGGTGGGTTCATCTCCCACCGATAATGCATCATGCAGTTGCTTCAACGCCAGCACGATATCAGCCGCAATCACTAACGGGTTATTTGCCAGCTCTGGCTGTGCAGCATGACCGCCCTTACCATGCACGTTAATAATAAACTCATGGTTCCCGTACATTGAACAACCCGGCTTAGCCAATAATTTGCCGACAGGTGACCCCGGATGATTATGCAAACCATAAATCACATCAACTTTAGGGTTTTCTAATACGCCGTCCACAATCATGGCCTTAGCACCTGCGCCCCCCTCTTCTGCTGGCTGAAAAATAAACTTAATTTTCCCGGTCAACTTATCAACGTTTTTACACAACACATGAGCTGCTGCTAGCAACGTTGCCACATGACCATCGTGACCACAGGCATGCATCACGCCAGCATTTTTAGATTGATAGGGTAAATGGGTTTCCTCAATGATCGGCAGTGCGTCCATATCAGCACGTAACCCCAAGGTTTTTCCCGGCTTGCCGCTGTCTAAGAGCGCCACCACGCCGGTTTTACCAATCCCCATCTGAAAAGGTAAGCCTAGCTTGGTCAGCTCTGCTGCGATGATTTCAGCGGTGTGGTTCTCTTCATAGCGCAACTCTGGATGCATATGAATGGTTTGTCTGATTTTTTGATAATGCGGGAATATCTCGTTTAGCAGTGCATCCATATTCAGTTTCCATATTAAGCGGCAAAATCGTTAAAACTTGGACCAGTATATGAGAGTGGTGTGGGTATTTGCACGGTTACCATACACAAAGTATGCCTAAACAAACCAAATGTTTGAATCACCACACACAAACTGTTAGTATGCTTACTTTCATTTCGTTAGGAGCCTTTATGGTATACGGTGCGATGTCTCAATTAGAAATGGATGGCAAAAAGTGTAACGCTTCTATGATGCTGTTATTTCACAATGAACATAATCAGTTATGCGTCGTGTTACAACGAAATGAAAAATTTACACCTGCGCAGTGGAGCGTATCCGGTGGCAAAGTGGATGTTAAAGATAGTGATAATGACAGCAGCTCACTTAACCACACCAATCTTGATGAAAACGCCAAAACCAAGGTTTTAAAAATACTTTCCAAAAAATTTGATAAGCTTGGGTTAACGAGCTTTGCCAAAGGCGCGATACGAGAAACCTTTGAGGAAATCGGTTTCGATGTATGCAACGCTATCTTAAATCAAAAAGCGACTATTCATTATTTTGATCGCAATGATCCTAAATACAATATGGTTGAAGGAAATAAAACATATCGTACTGAATTTTTCTATGCTTATCTTGGCCATTGTTCTGAAGAAGCCGTTAAAAAACAATTAAAGACCAATGGTTGCACCGATGCCATGAGCACGGTGATTGCAAGCGTAAAAGATATCCAATCTCATTCAAAAGAAGATGACCAGCAGGTAGAATATTATTTCACCTCACCCAGTGATCAGAGCAAATTAAAAGTACGACCCACCACCGATAAGATGATACTGTTTTTAAAAGATAAATTTGTATTTCAAGCACTTTTGGAAAAAAGATCCACGATATCGACCATCACCTACCAATTTAAGACACATGTTAACGCTGCCCATGAACAAGCTAAGCACAAAAAAAGCATACCACCGGTTAAACCAAATAAATCATTAAAGTGTTAATTACTGATATGCACATATGCGTCACCTAACATTCAATAGTTAAGACTCTTGTGTGAACTATGCACATAATTTATAGTCAAGTTTGTCACCCTGGTGTGGTAATGTATTATGATACGTTCTGGCCCTTCAACTTCCGCTCTGATCGCAGAAGCAAATCAGACCATGGATGAGCTGACATTAAAGCTCGCAAAATTAAAGCTGCAGTTAACAATAAGAGATTTATCACTCCGACTACAAGAGCGCGAATCTGAGCTAATTGATAGACTTGACCGGCTCAATGAGGAAAAAGTGCTTCTTGAAAAAAATCCCGAAAGTGGTGTCACTTTATTAAATGAACAGCAAAACGCTATTTTCATGTTTGCCGATATGCAAGGTTATACCACCATCTCGAGGGTGATCTCTGCGAAGGACATGGTGACGCTACTCAATAAAATCTACAGCGCTTTCTTTCACATCGTTGAAAAGGTAGGCGCTCCCATGGGTATTAACGTGGTCAAGTTAGCAGGTGATTGCATTATGCTAAGCGGCAAAAATACCGAGTTTGTTTCTCAACAAGAACAAGCCCGCACGATGATAAAAATTAGCCGGCTGTTTTCAAAGCATATACGCACTGTAAATGAGGACAAGTACCTCACCCATGGTTTTCAAATACATTTTCGTTATGGTATTAATGTTGGCCCAGCAGCGGAAGTGGCGATCACATACAAAAGTCATGATGGGATTGTGGTTTCTCATGATTGGATTGGCGAAAGTGTCAACAAAGCGGCACGTATGGAATCATCTGGTATCCCCGATTTAATCCAGATCACGCCTGAAATACACGAACTGATCAATGACGATTATGATTGCTCTGCTTGTGAACATGAAGTGAAATCCTACGGGAAGCAACCATCTTATTTTGTACTTCGCCCACTGCATCGCGAATCCACTGTCTCAAACCCGTCGCGTCATGGATCTGCCAATGCTTTCTTAAGAGCAGCACCTTCGCTATCGACGCCTCAGCTACCTCCTTTGCCACCGCAAGGCAGAAAACCTTCGCGATCGAGTTCATCAGATGTGGTTGCCCTAAGAAATAAAGTTAAATTTTAACGTTGCGTAACGTACGGCTTACAATTAGCAATTCGTTTTTCGGTCGCATATTCTTTCAAGTAAGCTTGGCGTAGCGCAGTTGACGGATGACTCGACATACCTACTGCTTTTTTTGCGACATAATAAAGTGCTCTTGGTAAATCCGACACTGCAGGCATTTGCGCTTTGTCGCTAAGATTTTTTCCAAACTGATCCAGTTTATCAAATCCTGAACTCAACATAGAAGGATTAGCATGACGAGCCGCAAATTGATCGGCTAATAATTCGTCGATTCGTGAAATTGCGAAATATGAGAAGCTACTGACAAAATGAACTAATAAAGCAATATGGAAGTTGAATGCAACATAAGCACAGGCAGCTGTCATCCAATATAAACATTTTGTGACAGAATGAAATATCGAATCTCGGTGATTGACATGCCCAAATTCATGCGCATAAATAGCCTTACGTTCTTTTGCGGAAAGCCCTGCACTAAACATACTGCTGAAAATACTAATGACATTACCATCATAAAGCCAAGCAGCTCCCGCATTGGGTGGACAATTTTTCGCGTCGACTTCACAAACTAGCTTGGTTTCACATTTTATGTTGGTTTTATGTTCTAATTTTTTGAGTATCTCAAGATCAGTGACTTCAGTGGCATCTTCACCCAATTTATGATTTTTTTTGAAGAAATCTAAATTCTTATCTGCTGACATTGTCAAATATAATATAAGGCCAAAATAGCCAAGACAAAATAACATTGTCCCAGGCATGGCAAGTGAAATCAGCGGCGCTAATAGCGGAAAACCAAGCCCTCGTATTCGATTGGGTAATAATGCTTTTAAGTGATATACCCCGATTCCGACAGTCATCCCTATGATGAAAATGGGTGATAACCATGTCGATGCAGAAGCAGTCATCACAGCGATTGCGGCCGACCCAACCATCAATGCAAACCACAAGGTTTTTTTGGCTTGTAGTGTGTAATAGGCCCTATTAAACATGATGTGATTTCCTCTGCGTTATAGGTGCCTATTTTTAACGCAATGAGTCGCATGATCAAACTAAATCACGACAAAAATAGACAATAAATCGACCAACGGTATATACAGTTGAGTGACTTATATGTTAAAGCGCATCAGTTATTCGATGTCAGATTCGCTTCTATCAGGTTCAGCATGGGGGTTTTAATGTCGCGACTTCTCGCAATTTTAAGCACATTATCAAGGATGTACTCCTTTTCGATGGCTTTTCCCTCTACAAAATCGCGATACATACTGGGGTAGAAATTTTTCACTTTTTGCGTGGCTAATAGCATTTTTTCAATATACTCATTTTTGATCTTTACACCATCACTGGCAGCCACATCCACCACTTCATTGATGACATTTCGTACAATGGAAATATAGGGCTGCGATGATGCCAAGCTGTCGGTGCTTTGACTATAAATAATCGATAACGTCGCAAACGGCACATTCCAGACTAATTTATGCCAACGAATTTCTTTATAGTTATCAACAATGTGAATATGGTTTGGTTTTAATGATTCAGAAAATAGCTCAACCAGTTTCTCACAGGCCGCTTTCGCATTCGGCGAAAAGGGAGCAATTTTTACATCGCCTCGGTAAGTAATATCAACCGTTAAAGCATCCATTCTGGTTGCACCCATGGTAGAAACACCACAAACCAGCGGACAGTTTCCCGTAAATTGCGAAATCCATTCTTCGTTACCAATACCGTTTTGCATAATCAGCACTATTGTGTCTTTGGTTAAGCAATGACTTAACAGTTGCGCTAGTTGATGATTTTCAGTGGTCTTAACAGCAATGATCACGACATCAGAAGCAGCTAATTCCTGTGGGTGTTGATGAATACTGGGATTGTCGATTTTAAAGATTTGCTCAGGCGCATGAAAATTGAGATTAAAGTAACCGGCTTTTTTAATTTGTGCATACTCAGAACGCATTAAGTAATGCACTTTGTGACCTGCCGTTGATAACAAACCACCGTAGGTTTTGCCTAATGCGCCAGCGCCGATAATCGATATAATCATGTCATGACCTTCTGTTTTGTTTGTTATCATAATAACAGATATTGCTATTGCCTTAAACCTGATATAGTCAATGGTGCACTCATGGTACAGAGGGAACTATGCCATCACAACAAACATCCACCCCTTGGGTATACCCGGTAAGCTGCTTTGCTTTAGTTGCGGCTGCCTTTATTTGGTCTAGCATCATGCCCTATGACCGCTTTACTTGGTACTTAGAATCTTTCCCCGTCATGCTGATCGTGCCCTTGCTGTTTGCCACCTACACACGGTTCCCTTTAACTAAACTGCTCTATGCGTTGATTGCCATACACTGCATTATTCTACTCATTGGTGGTCATTATACTTATGCTAAAGTGCCTTTCTTTGATTTAATAAAAGACCAGTTCCACTTTTCACGCAATCATTATGATCGTGTTGGGCACTTTGCCCAAGGCTTTATCCCGGCGATTGGGATCCGTGAGCTGTTACTGAGAACCTCTCCATTGAAACCCGGAAAATGGCTCGTCGCTATTCTCATATTTGGGTGTCTTGGGATCAGTGCCAGCTATGAATTATTAGAATGGGGCGTTGCAGAATTCACAGGCGAAGCCGCTGATGCTTTTCTTGGTACACAAGGCGACCCGTGGGACACACAAAAAGATATGTTTTTTGCACTGCTTGGTACGGTGAGTGCGATTGTCACGCTCAGCCACTGGCACAATCGACTTTTAGCGCATTTAAAATAGGTAAACAACATGATTAACAATATTAATTTTATCGCTGTATTCGCTGCTGCTTTATCCGCTTTTGCTCTCGGTGGATTATGGTACTCCCCTTTGCTTTTTGGCAATGTCTGGCAACGAGAGGTTGGCAAGCAAGCTGTGAACAAACCCCATGGTGTGAAAGCATTTATAGCAGCATTTATCTTATCATTTATTGCTGCTTTCGCTATGGCAATGTTACTGCAACGCAAACCTGGACTGTATATGGCACTACACACTGGGTTGCTTGCAGGGGTTTGCTGGGTAAGCACGTCGTTTGGGATCAACTATTTATTTGCTCAAAGAAGCATAAAATTGTTTTTCATCGATGCGGGTTATCACACCCTACAATTTACGCTTTATGGATTTATTTTGGGCTCGTGGCCAACCGGTTGATTGCGTCTTGGCTTTTTCGTAGCCCCTTGCTCAACCTCGACCTCAGATTCCAGTTTACCACTACTAAAAGCCACTGTAATCGAAGTAGCTGCTGTGGAGGTTGCTGCAGTCACGGTAGTCGTTGCTGTAAAAGGTAAACTACTCATGAGAGCGAGGACACGCTGCGCCTTGATTTCGAGAATTTCTGCTTTAATAACGTCTTCTAACGATGGCTCAATTAACAGCTTATCACACAAATAAACTATCATATGTTCCAAACCGCTCCTTTGATTTACATCTTTATGCAACATTTTTCTCAATATTTTTTCAAGTTGCTCATCCATGGGGTTGTCCGCCAGATGCGGTATTAACCAATCCATGGTGTCAAAGATGATCCCTTGTCGAAAATTTTCAAGCACATCTTCATAAAATTCGTTGTAATATTTAAAGTTGACTTTTTTGCAACTAATGTCAATTTGAAACAACAGCATAATGGCTAAGGCAAAGGTATCCGATAAAAAGGACAAACGTTTATCTAAGATGATTTCAGGACTGGCAAAACACGGTGAGCCTTTAGCTAGCGGTGCGATATAGGCTATATCGCCTTCTTTAAGGATTTTCGCAAATTCGAAGTCAACCGGTTTCAGTTCGATATCATTTCCTTGAATACGAGCGGTGATGTTTTCTGCTTTCAAATCCCCATGGACGATACGTTCTTGGTGCAATTTTTCGACAAGCAAACAAGCCCGTAATCCCAATAACCATTTTTGAGTATTGGTCAATTGAGTTGTTGGTTTTTCAATTTGCGAAATGAGTGAATCTCCACGCCATTCCATCACGGTATACAATTTTTGATTTGTTTTAATGATTTTAGCAGCCAGCTTTAGCTTGATGGTCATATTGGGTGCGACTCGAACGCCTTGCCCCATGAAAAGCTTATTTTTTATACTTGCTTGCATGGCATCAGAGTGCACATCTTCCAATGCTGCACTTTTAATTTTAATGGCAACCAGCTTACCTTCTTTCGTTATGCCCTTTTTAACAACAGCAGCCCCACCTTCTTCAGGTGGAGCTGCTGCGCTATTTGCCAAGGCATAAATGATATTATCGATAGTGATAAAGGAATGCGCGACTCGTTTTGTTTTTTTATCTTTTTGACCTGTAACAGAATCCCGCGGATACTTTTCAAATTTGGTACCACTGGGTTTTCCTGCTAAGGCAGCTTCTGCTGCTTGCCAATCTTGATCAGAAAGGTGAAATGTCATTGCTTTTTGATTCTTTGTAAATTTTTATTTAGCTCAGCTATCTTTTCAATTCGTCTATTCAATTCATCATCTTCATACATACCGCGGCAGTCTTCGCCCAGTCCAACGCCTAATGCCCTGGCCTTTGCTTTAGCACTGCTAAATGGACTTAGGATCACGGGCTTTTTTTGAGGACTATTAGGAGGCGTATCTAACGTTTCATGACAATATAAACTTGAAGTTACCGTTGCAACCTCAGCGCTGCTGCGAACTGACGCTTCAGATGCTACTTTGGAAATTGCTTTAGAATTTTCTTCCATCTTAGCCAACACTTCTCTAGCTTTGGCAAATATCCCCTTAGATTCTGTCGGCACCACATCTGCTAATATTGCTGTTTTGGATTCTGATATACTGACAGACTGTGAGGTACTCTTTTTATTTTCTCTCAGTGATTTAGCAAGTTCTAATCTTGCCTTTTCTTGGCGTTGTTCTAACACCATTTTGTTATGTTCACGAGCCCCACGAAGGATGCTCGGCATCATTTTGCCTTCCCAGATGCCGTTTGATGGACCCTTTTTCATATTACTACCCCTTGAATGTAATTTATCTGACTTTTATTAGATATTAATTGAACGCACTTTAACTTTCTAACTCTTTTTAATCAAGAAAAACCTCACATTCTTCAAAAAGGTATTACACCCTTTGATATTCCATCGAAGCATCGCTTCCGTTAGAGTAAGCGTTAAATATCATTACAATGTGAGAAGATCTTGAATAAAATCCCATTAGGCACTTATCGCCATTTTAGAAATCAACAATGCTATCAGGTTATCGGAACCGCCATTCACAGCGAAACCCTTGAAGAAATGGTGATCTATCAAGCGCTATATGACAGCGACAAATTTGGCAAAAATAGTGTCTGGGTACGGCCTTTAACGATGTTTGTAGAAAAGGTTAAACTGGGTGAAAAGGAAGTTCCTCGCTTTTCATTGATTGCAGAATAGGAAAAAATCATGCCCCATATTGTTTTAGAATGCAGCGATAATATCATTGAAAAAGATTTTAAAAGCTTATTACTCTCTATCCACCATACTTTGAGCGAAAATCTACCAACCGATTTATCAAATTGCAAAAGCCGTGTTGTTCGCTGTGAAGATGTGGTGATGGGTAATGGCGATAAAAACCAAGCCTTTGTTCATGTCACGATTAGCGTGCTAAAAGGCCGCAGTGCTGAGCTACTAAAAAAGATCAGCACTATGATATTGGAACAAGTCGCTAACGCTTTACAAACTTCTGCCAAGCAATATGTGTTGCAACTTTCGATTGCCATACTTGAGTTGCCCGATAACTTTGAAAAGCGAACCTTAACCCCTGAATAATTTACGAAAAGGGGTATGACTTAGCTTTTTTTTACTCGACGCTTTGCTGGTTTATTATCATTTGCGATAGGTGCTTCAACCACACGTGATCGCAGGCGATATACAATAGCGCGTTGGGGTTGCAGCTCGACCTGAGGTGCAGGTGCAACTTCAGGCTGACGTTCGGCCTCATTGACAGCCATGTCGATATGCCAACCTAGCTTTGCAAGTGAAGTGCTTATATTCGCTTGTGAGGCACCCTTCTCACTTTCAACCAATGTGAAGCCAAGATTTGCGGCTTCTCTTTTTAATCTTGTCACATAGTTCTTAGCTTGGTTATATTCGAATTTTCTTAGGGGGTTAAGCAACCAAGCCAATTTACCTAATCTAGGGAAAGGATCTTGTGGTTCACTATAAAAGTAAACAATGTCTTCTTTGCGAATAGTAGGATATTGTTGGCGGATCTCTTTAATGAGCGCACTAAATAGATCATTTCCCAGTAATTTCTTCTCATGTGAAAAAAACGCTGTACCTGGGAATAATTGAAGTTCCGCCTTTCGCAAAATATCTTGTTTATGTAATTCATTTGTTCCTGCAATTAAACGCACATCAAAACCACGTTGCACAAGATTGTTTGCTTCTAAAAATGCATTTCTGGTTAGCGATGTCACATTTTGCATAGCATTCCAAGCAGAATCAAAATCCTTGTCACTGATGACCGTTCTTGGAAATAAGCTTCGAAAGTTGTTGCGAAATTCAACTGTTGTAAACTCGCCACGTCGGTATCGATCAAATAGGCTTGGTAATGAGGGCCCACGCCATATGGTGAGAAAACCTGGTAATGGTAAAAAATGCCACAAAATAGACCAGCGACTAATCCCTAATTTTAGAAATTCCGCTTTGGATTTTTGCTGATCATTATGCATGTAAAGGCTGATTGGAATAATAACGACTTTGGGAGTAGAAGTGCCATTTAACATTAGGTTATCCATTGATGGGCCATTTGTAATAACGGCGCAGCTTATCACCATATACTGCCAAAATAAAGCATCACTTACAGGCAATTTCACAATTGCTGTAATTTAATCCTATACCCCTTCTATCTGTTTCTAACTTTTGCTGGCGCTGTATTCTCTTGTCTAACATCCTGCCTGGCCTCATGTTTTGCTGTCTCATCCATGGTTGCTGCCCAAGATTTTTTAGGTTCATTATTTGTTTTAAAATAATTAGTCATATCATTATTCATGGCAGAAGAAACATTAGAGATGTCACTAAGCACTTTTCCCCATTTTCCAGACTCTCCTGCCCCATGCATATTCAGAATGGAACCTCTCCTGTTACCACTTGAAGATTTACTGGTAGCGTAATTATTCATTGACTTCACCATTTGATCTAGGACAGCAACTGCTAATCTTGCATCAAATTCAGGGGTACCTAATTTAGACATAATACCTTTTAATTGTTTTTGTGCATCGGCAACTTCAGGATCATTCATTTTCTTAGCTATGCTATTTAGCGAATGAAGATGTTCATTCATTTTTGTAAAAATAGCTGGCATGCTACTAGTAGGCACATTTGCTTCCATCTGTAGCTTCATATTTAACATTCGGAGTTGTCTATCTTGGTGGGTTTGAAATTGACCAAAATCAAATGTGTTACCCTGCCCCATGCACTCTGCCACCTTGATGCCATCTTGAACAGCATCATTCATTCCATGCCCATAAAAGAAATTCGCATTTTTAAAAGAGTCTCCCACTAAGGCGAATGCACCGCCATTGCCTCCTTCGCCTAAATGTACCGCCGGTTTGTCAGCATGTGCTAATTCAAGTGCAAATGCCGTAGCTCGTAATCCTTGCTTTTCCTTTGATCTAGCGGCATGTTGAGGGTCATCACTTTTCAAACCTGCTTTTGCGGGCAATTCAATATCAGCAGGATCAATACCCATTTCAATATTGATGATTAATTTTCCCCACGCGGTTAGCGCTTCTTGCTGTGCCTGTTTATCTTGCATGTTGGCAATCATTCTCGGAACTTCGCCTGAAAAGAAGAATTTATCATTTTCTTCATTTTTAAAAACCCTAACTTTAGGAAAATATTGTTGATCCCAACCTAGCTGATTTAGTTGTGCCATATGCTCAAGTTTAAATCCTGTCCCAGAAGCGTCATCCGGTGTTGGAGGTAATGTTTTACGTTCCATTTCACCGGTTACTGTATTTCTAACCTTGACAGCTTCCAAAGCGATCGTTCCAACTTGGCTTTGCCTGGGTTGTAAATCCATTTTCTTATGCTCAATATGATAGGCAGCATCATCTGAGCTATTCAGTAATGCGGTTACGCCACGTCGAGCACCATCGGCGGCGACAACATGACTAAATTTCATTTCTTGAGGTGGCTTGCCTGGCTGAACGAGCATCGCTTTTTGAGTTTTAGGATCAATCGCAGTGATCCCATGGCCTTTGCCCATTCGAATATCAACATTAGGATATGCTTCTAATTTTCTTTTTAAATAGGCTTGCACATCCTTTACTTGAACAACACCATCTGCACTACGATTGCCGTCACTCATTTGTTTACTAAACACTTGATCATTAAAAAATTTGTCATCCGCTTTATCATTTGGATCGCGTAAGGTCTGTAGAAATGCAATCGTTCTTGCATCAGCATGAACTCGTTGACCACGTGAAAAGAAATCACGATTTTCTACAATAACGACTGGTAGGCCTTTCTTAGCTGCCGTAATAGCTGCGGCCAATCCACCAGGACCCATACCAGCTATCAACACAGGATCTTGAGTGTCTTGTGGACCAAAAGCTGCCATGATACCCACCTAATTCTTAGTGATTACATAATGTTGTGACAGCTATGACCGCTATTTGGTTCAGGCTAAAAGGTACGTTAATAACAATATTATATGACCTATTACCAATTGCTTTTATCTATTGAACTTCGGTTACTGCAAAATCATCATTTATTGTGATCACAGGTTAGTAAGATATTTTTGAGCATGTGATAATACTCGGAATTTATGCTATTTATTTAATGAGCTTGCCGTCACTCAAAGCTATATAGGTTAATTGCACACTTAATCAACAACCATAAGTAGACTTCACAATGACACGAAATTTTCTACTTCGATGGATAAATATCTGGCCGCCATTTTTAGGTACAGGGATCCGCGTTAAACATATTGCAAAAGATTTCTCCCGTGTTGAAGTAGAAATGAAATTGCGATTTTGGAATAAAAATTACGTCGGCACCCAATTTGGTGGCTCACTTTATGCCATGGTTGATCCGTTTTATATGTTAATTTTAATAGAGAACTTAGGCAGAGATTATATTGTCTGGGATAAAGCTGCAGAAATTCGTTTTGAAAATCCAGGTCGTGGTCGCGTTCATGCTACTTTTCATTTGAGTAAAGAACAAATTGCAGAGGTAAAATCCCAAGCGGATGCATTAGGAAAAATCGAACCCATATTTACTGTACAAGTACTGGATGACAATGGGGTCGTTATCGCCACCGTCAATAAAACCCTTTATATTCGACGCAAAGATGCAGTCAAGCCTGAAAAGGCTTGATGCGTTCAAGAAATATCGGTATATTAATTCTTCGTTTGAAGAAATTTACCTTATATATGTAGGGATTTTGTATGACACATTTTTTGCTGATGGTACACTCCGAATTTTGCGAAAAATTACTACAAAAAGTGTTCATGCGGATTCCCTTTATAAATATTATAACGGTACCTTCTATACTGAGCGCAGCCCCCGCTGAAACACACATCCCTGAATTGCACGCACTCCTTCAAAAAAATAATATATCCATCAATGAAATTCGGTATATTTGTGTTGAAGCCAATTATGGTCATGCAGCCAGTTTCGATCTAAATACTCAGTTAATTGACGAAATGCTTTTATCTTTTCCAGATGCCAAAATTGGTGTGTATAGCGGAACCATCCCCTGCCTAGTAAAGGCGCTCGCCTACCATCCACGCCTTCAAGTGGTTGGCAAGGGTCAAGACACATTAAAAGAGATCAGTGGTCATTACGATCGCCCTTTACTCAAAGAAGAAGCAGAACGGATATTTACCGTTCCGCAATTCAGAGACAGCGTCAGCGCAGAGAACTCAGAATTTTCAAGAACACGAACAATGAGCGATCCTCAAGCATTTGTTCCTTGGGTTGAGAATCGCGTTAGAAGCCCTTCTCTGCCAACCTTTACGCCGATGTATTCCGAAGCTAGCTCATCTTGTGAAAAAGCAAGTTCGAAACCTGGTAGCGGCAATAACTCAACTGAGAAATTATCAAAAAGTTCTAATAATTTTAAATTTCTTTAACAAACTACTGTGATCTTTTCTTAAGTGGTGATTGTGTGTATGTTTTTGCCTCGTCATTATTAGGGCTTTCGATATTGAAACCATCCGATGACCGGCTACGCTGTAACCTAAAAGCAGCAGGCCTGTTTTCTACTACTAATTTAGGTTCACTCGGCGCTTTTTGAATCATGGCTGTTCTTAAGCGTTGGCGCACAAGGCGATCGATATTATGTACAACCCTTTCATAATGTTGCACTTTTTCACGCTCATCCATCGCTAGACGATTAAGTTCTTCATCTTTGTGAGCAGATCTTAAAATTGACTCATATTGCGATCTCACATCAATAGCGTAGCTATCAAATTCCGCTATCGCAGCTTCCAATTCAGACTTATCTGTAACCCCAAAAACTGTCATAAATACTCCAATCGCTACAAAAGTTGAGAGGATTATATCAGCGATGTTAGTGTTTTAACACAGTTCTTTAGTTAAGAAATCGAAAATTCATCACCTTTTTTTGCGAAATATACCGCTAGGCTTTTTCGATTTTGCTTTTTCATGTCCTAACAAGGGTAAATCGCTATCATCTGCGTCATCCTCTCTTTCTGGCGTTGGTAGGGAAGTGTTAGAAAAAAGAATACCTGAATGTCCCAGCAACTCTGATGGGGCTGCACTCACCTCTGGCGCTTCTGGTAACACCCACATTAATTCGTTATAAGCGGCATCAAAAGTGATTAAGTCGGCGCTTTGCGGGATTCTATCCAATAATTTTGATAGTTGTTTTTTAAGCTCGTGTAATGCCGATCGGCTAGTCCTGTGTGAAACATTCATAACAATATAGTTTGCAGCACACTTAATATCTTCTACCTTTGTCTCATTAGCTAAATCCGCTAACTTTGCAACTGCATCTTGCCTCTGCTTATCCTTAACAAGATTACCAGCTAACATAATCACCTCCAATGTGTATATGCACTGTTAAAATTGTATTATAGCAGGGGATGTTTGGATATGGGTCAAACAGCCATTAAATAATTAAGTTGGCAATTTGACCCTATTTAGAGAGAGCTTACTTACATTTTGGGATTAACGTGTTTTTCTTCGAGTTTAGTATCTGCAAGTAACTGCGTTGGCATTGACAATACATCTGCTTCTGGCGCTTCGGTACGTTGTCGTTGTAAAAGTGGTGCAAACACGCGGCTAGATGGATTAAAAATTGGATCCAACGTTACAAAGTGATCGGGCTCAATCATCCCATGCTGACTTAATTGATGAAATAAAACCTCAAATTCTCTCACGGTAAATTGAAATTGGAATGCGAGTTTCTTTTTACCATGGACAACTTTAACCGCTCCCCGTTCTTCATGTATTGCAAGGTCAGGACAAAATGCAAGCAATTTTTCGTAAATCTCATGTTTATGGCATGAAACAACCACACTGTCGTTTTGTGGTTGGAAATCAATGCCAACATAATGGTGACGTGTTTTCTTTTGCTCTGCTTTGGCAATTGCTAATGCATGCTCGTCTGAAAGTACGCGTTGAAAATATTTTTTTTGCAATTCCGTCACACGAGGGTCAAGGTTATTTACCAAATGATCTAATTTACTATAACGAATACCAATAAATTGCACAGGGGTAAAGTTTGGATTTAGCGTTATTTTTGCGGCATTATAGGTTTGAATTGAATCACGGACTCTTTCTAAGTTCGATAATTTATCGTCCCACATAATCATATAATCAGGCAGATCACCTAATTCTTCTAATGCCATTAATAAGCATTTACCCTTATGCTGGCCACCGGTTAATATCATCCCTTGTGTGAATATGCCTTCTTCACTAGGCGGTAATTTTTTTTCTTTATTGGCATAAGTGCCTTGGTTAAAGTTGATCTGAAAGCGCGCTAGTTGATCGATGGTTTCTTGTAGTAAATAAGAACCTCGGCTTGTTAATGCTAATGTCTCTATGCCATTTTGCTGCATTTCTCTGATGGCAGCAGGCGTGCCTTCTTCAACCACATAAACATCATCCGGATGGATCCTTCTCACTACGTCAAGATAAAGCCCTAAAACTTGCGCTTTCGTATCGGTAGGATTTAAGCCCTTTTGCATAAAGTCATTAAAGTCAAAATCAAACCAGTGATCAGTACCTAGGGTATGACGGTAACTGAGAACAGTATTGTCCAAATCCAGCAGAGCGGCTTTTCTTTTATGCGGGAAATTTTCGGCTATTTGTTTAACAAAGAATAAACCATCTTTGAATTGATTGGTTTCATAGATTGTTCCGCTCGCGTTTTCTGAGAGCTTCGTTAACGTTTCTGGCATTGGGGCATTTAACATCGATGACTCCGATACAACATAGAAGTAGATTAAAAAATACCTTAGCCTTTTATCATAAATCCTCACGTAAAGAAAAATATTAGCCAAGTAATTTGACGATCACAGCAAAGCTTCCTTACAGTGGTATCTCGCCTTTACAAAAGTTATTTAGCTGTATTTTGGAGTTCTCTGATGTTTACACAATTTCTTCAATTAATTGATCAACAACTTAATCGTTATGCACCAACTCAAATCCTATTGGGTGCCTTTGCAGTTGGTGCGGCGGCTCATAGTGCCTATCAAACGAATTGGCAAGCAAAGAAAGAACAGTGGCAACAATGGCTGTACGATACTTTACCTAGCATACCGGTTATTGGGCATAAGTTTACAACCTCTATCAACAAAGAGTTTAACCCCGCTTTAGATTCACTTGATAAAAGTATCCACGAAAAAAGAACCTTAAGATATCGTTCGTTACCAAGAGAAGCGGTTAGCCAAGAAGTGATTCTCGATCATGTGACAAAAATCGCTGATTCTGCACATTTAAAAGACATGATGTCAGGCGGTATTTATCGCGATCTGAATAATTCCTATTTAGACGAACTCAATGCTGAAATTTTTAGACTCTCTGCTTACACAAACCCGTTGCATGGTGGAGCTTGGCCAGAGTTAGCGCAATGCGAAGCCGAAGTAATAGCCTGGTATGCTAAATTGTTTGGCGCAGATGACAATATCTGCGGCAACATCACGCCCGGCGGCACCTATAGTATTATGGAAGCCATGCGCACTTATAAAAAATGGGCCAAAGAAACCAAAGGGATTAATAAGCCCAATATGGTTGTGCCAAGCTCTATTCATGCGGCCTTTGACAAAGGCGCAGAAGACTATGGCATTGAATTAATTAAAGTGCCGGTTGATCCTATTACTCAGCGCGCCGATGTCAATGCGATGGCAAAAAGTATCAACAAAAACACCATTGCGCTAGTTGGCTCTGCACCCAGTTTTCCCTGTGGTGCGATAGATCCCATACAAGATTTGGCTAAATTGGCAGCCCAGCACAACATTGGAATGCATGTTGATTGTTGCTTAGGCGGATTCTTGGTGCCTTTTGCTAAAGAAGCCGGTCACGATATAGGCCCTATTAGCTTTGAAGATCCCATTACCAGCATTTCAGGCGATCCGCATAAATATGGCATGACTCCTAAAGGTTCATCCTTAATTCTATTTCGTAAAGACATCGGAAAATTCCAAGCTTATGTGAAACTAGATTCTTCGATTGGGATGTATATTACGCCTAACCAAGCAGGTAGTCGAAATGGCGCAAATATTTTAATGACTTGGGGAACACTATTATCTATCGGGCATGATCAATATGTGAAAAATACGAAAAATATTTTAGCACTTAAATCTAAAATTGTGACAGAAGTGAAAAAAATCCCACAATTAAAATTATTAGGCAATGCTGATCTTAGCGTAATTGCTTTTGATTCTGACAAATTAAATATTTATGCCATTAGTGAACAAATGCATAAAAAAGGCTGGCATTTAAATAATATTCAACACGTTAAAGGGGCACATCTTTGCTTAACCGCAAATCACTTGAAAAGCAAAACGTTCTGTCGACGCTTTATTCGTGATTTATCTTTATCCGTTCAATATGTTGAAAAACATCCGCTCGAAAAACCTAAAGGTGATGGTGCAGTGTATGCAAGCCTTGCTGCTATGCCACCGTTGCTTGCTCCGCAATTGAAAAATAAGTTAGGACGTGAATATGCATTACTGACAGGGAATATTGAACAAACTCGAAATGAGAGATCTCGATTAACCGTTTAATGATAAGTTCACTCAGCGGCTGTCGTTTTACTCGCTAAAAACGGCGGTCGCGCTAACCACACAAATCCCAACAAGCTTAAGAATACAAAACCGGATACCCAAAATATATCATTGGTTGCTAACATATATGATTGATTGATGAGCGTTTTAGTGATCTCGGCATAACCCATCTTGGTTGTGAAGCCCAAGTTTTTTAATTGATTCATAACTTCGAGCATATTGGGATTATAGGCAGTTAAGGCTTCTGTTAGTTTACTTTGGTGCACTGCTTCTCGATGATTCCACAATGACACACTAATCGATGTACCAAAGCTACCACCAAGAATACGCAAAAAATTAGATAACCCTGCTGCGCTTGCGATGCGCTCATTGGGTAATCCTGACAATAGGATGGTTATTAGCGGGATAAAAAAGCAAGGTGCACCTACGCCTTGCACAAAGCGTACCCACGCAATACTACTAAAATCCACGCTTGTATTAAAATTGGCAAGCCAGAACGAGCAAAAGGCAAAAAAGAAAAAGCCATTGGTTACCACTATTCTTGCATCAACTTTCGACAATAATTTACCGACTAAGGGCGAAAGCAATATTGGCAATATTCCGATAGGCGCGGTCGCAAGTCCTGCCCATGTGGCGGTATAATTCATTTGTGTTTGCAACCATAATGGCAGAACAACCACGCTGCCAAAAAAGGTCATATAGCCAAAGCTAATGGCAATTGTGCCTACCGTAAAATTGCGGATCTTAAAAAGGGTTAAATCGATAATCGGATTATCGTCGGTTAGTTCCCATGCAATTAAAAAGGTAATGCAGATTATTGAAATCACGGCTAAAGCACAAATAAAGTTAGAATTAAACCAATCAAGATCATGACCTTTATCTAACAGTATTTGTAAACATCCAACACCCATTGCTAGTAATATTAGCCCAATGTAGTCGATGCGTTGCTTGGTTATTTTGGTTTCCCGATCTTTTAAAATGTGCCAGGTGAAATATACCGAGAACGCACCCACGGGAATATTGATATAAAAAATCCACGGCCATGAATAATTATCGGTAATATACCCACCTAAAATAGGACCAATCACCGGCGCAGCGACTGCAACCATGGCCCATAAACCCGTTGCCAAACCCTTTTTATGATCGGGATAATTTGCTAACAACAAGCTTTGTGATAAGGGTATCATCGGTCCTGCAACTGCGCCTTGTATAATACGACACAGAACTAACATCGGTAAGCTGTTGGACAATCCACATAATACCGACGCGACGGTAAAAAGTGCCGTTGACCATACAAAAAGCCGAACCTCGCCAAAGCGCCTTGCTAACCAACCGGTCAACGGCAGCACAATCGCCATACTGACGGCAAAAGAGGTAATAACCCAGGTGCCTTCATCCGCACTGACACCCATGTAACCCGCAATGGTAGGAATAGCCACATTGGCAATTGAAGTATCTAGTACGTTCATGAAAATGCCAAGCGACACAGCAAGTGTCAATAATACAAGTTGAAATCCTTTGATAGCCGGCATTTCACCGCCTCTTAATGATCAGAGAGCCACGGGATCAATATTCTTACTGTTTGCTTTTAAAATACTATCTATCAACTGCTCTGCTTCTTTGAGATCAGAACTATAATCTGTCGATTCATAGATCGCTTTAGTTGCATCATCATTTTTTAGAGTCAACCCTTGACGTTGGTGAGTATCTATCGATACGTTCATTGATAAACCAATCCGCAGTGGATGATCTTTTAACTGGGCAACATCAATACCGATCCGTACTGGCAAACGTTGCACAATTTTAATCCAATTACCGGTTGCATTTTGTGGTGGTAGTAGATCAAAGGCACTTCCCGTACCTGGATTAAGTCCCAACACTTGTCCTTTGAATAGAACACTATTCCCATAAGCGTCGGCTGTCATCTCGACTGGCTGTCCAATACGAATATTCTTTAATTGGGATTCTTTGAAATTAGCTTCAACCCATACTTGATTTAATGGCACAATCACCATCAACGGTGACTTTGCATTAACTTGTTGCCCCACTTGTACCGCACGTTTAGCAACCACACCCGTTACTGGCGCGTAGAGTATTGTACGACGCAAATTAAGGAAAGCATTACGCAGATTAACAACAGCTTGTTCAACTTGTGGATGATGATATAAATCGGTGTTACCTGAAAGCTTTACCGCCGCGAGTAATTGCTGCTCTGCCAAAGTAAGTGCATCACGCGCTGAATCTAATGAGGTTAAGGAATGGCTTAAATCTTCTGCTGAAATGGTTTTGTTTACCACTAACCCTTGTCGACGATTATAATCTTGCTCTGCTTTGCTTAAGAGATCTTTTTTCATTTTAACATCGGCTTTTTGCTCATTCACACGGTCATAATATTGGCTTACTTGCCTTACCACGACCGCTAATTCAGACTCTGCTTTTTTTAAAGCAATTTGTGCATCAACGGGATCAAGCTTGATAACCACATCGCCTTTCGTAACTTGCAAAGTTTCATCCGTCAATATTGCAATAACACGCCCAGAAATCTGCGGCATGACTTGAACCGAATTTCCAGCAACATAAGCATCATCGGTTGAAATGCGATATTGTCCCCAAATCAGCCAATACCCTCCCCACAGTGTGCCTAGCATAATAAAAACCGCAGCAATGGCGATAAGTAAGCGTTGGCGCTTTTGTGGATGAATGTCATTTCCTTGGGTCATACTCTCTTCCATTTCGTATGCTGCGTTTATACATAGCAATATATGAATAATCAGGCATTATTATTCATAAGTATTATCGTTTCATTTTAGTTGCCAAAGCAGCGTTATGAAATATAATGGCTGCTCAATAGTTGTTTGTTGCGTAACTATTACGTAGTGAAGTGAAATCAAGAAATAACAAACCACTGGAGTGGTCATATGCAAGGCCCCAAATATAAATTCCCCAGCTCTCAATCTTCGCCTCAATTACAACTCAGCGACGACGAAATTCAGGCATTAGTGGAACCACAACTCAGCTTATCGGCACCTGAAACAAGATTTATGCCCTATTTCAGCAAGCAAGAAAGTGATGGGATCCGCATCAAAGCGGATTATCTGGTCATTGAAGCGATGTCAGAATGGCGCTTGCAAGAAAAGCATTACCTAACCTCTGAAAGCAGAAAATTTTATGAAGTCACCGTAGAAAATGGTCTCCTTCAGGACGTTTATAACAAATTATTACATGGCGTTTATTTATATGTGATCTTCCCCAATAATATACTTTACGCCTGCCAAGTTGGCACACAACGCTTCCATTCATATTTAAGCTCTGGCCTTAATGTGAAAGGCGCAGGTTTATTGTATTGCGAATATGGTAGGCTCATAACCGTGAGTAATGAATCGGGTCATTACAAGCCGACTCATCTTGAAATGCGTCCTGCTCTTAGCATGCTTTATATAAAAGTGCTTCATCCTTTTGTCTTTGAAGATCATTCCACATTGGATCTCACTAAGCCCTTTCAAGATGTGAAATTTTTTGCAGTCGATAGCGCTGATATGCAAGCGCCTTTAGAGAAAATTGAAACTAAAGAAGATTTAAAAGAAATCATCCATGCAGCAACTGCACAAGCAGGGCTCAAGCTTCAAGCGCGTTTTGACAGCATGCAAACCCTTATTCCATTGGTAGATGACGACGATAATTATGGTAATAGTTCTGGATATTATATCGATGAAAATGAGGTAAAAGCGTCTGCTAGCACAAGTGATCCGGTGGCAGAATCGTCCACAGAAGACCCTAATACCTTTATGCGACACACTTGTTTAGCACGCCTAATAAGACAACAAGCCCAAAGTCGATTCCTTGGACATCGACGAGGAACCTTGTGATAAATTCTTTAGCTTTCAAACTTACATTTAACGTCCTTTACTAAAAAATATTTGGAGATCCTCGCGGCGCGAGGATATTCCAAAATCCTCCACCTTAGTTTATAATCCAACTACGAATTTAAAAGGAACTTCCCAATTTCCAAGTAAGGAGAGAATGAATTGGTATAAAAGAGAGCAGCGCTCATGAGCAAAAAATCCATCAAAGAAAAAACCCGCACTGAAGTAAGAGCGGCCTTAACACAAGGCACCTTATTCACAAAAGTTGAATTGAATGACAGAGAAGTGACCTTTACTTTAGCGTCAGAATTTGAAGCGCAATGTCACCATCGCATCATTAATCAAGTTTTAAACTCTTTACGAAATTCATCTGCTACGTTAAAGCAAGCTATCTATAAAATTCAAAATGTTAATCGTTACCCAAAGCTAACCTTAACGAAATCACATTGCTTTGCTGATAGCCAAGCGGTTTTAAACGCACTTGTTGCTGCACAAAACGCCACTGTAACTTTACAAACGTCTCCTTCACAAATTCAAACAGATGAAGGATTTTGGGATTTTCTAGATGACAAAGATTTTGATCTCGATCTTGGATCGCCTATATCCTCTGGATACACATCTCGCAGCAGTTCATCAGAAGATTTCTTTGAATCATTATTTCCTGATTCAAGCATGTTGCTCTTCAGCTTTATATCAGACACCGATCAACACATGATAGATGCTGCTGTAACTGATAGTGCTGAATTAGCGATTAAAATGGCGAATGCGGCTCAGGAAACACAAAAAGAAAATATTGATTTAGGTTACATTTTATTGCCTAAAATCTAGCTCAAAAAAAACTCCCGCAACTATTCATTGCGGGAGTTTTTCTATTAAAGAGATCTTATTTTTTAGCAGCTTTAACGATAATAGTTGATTTAACGTCTTTCACGCCTTCAACTTCTTTAGCAAATTTAATCGCATTTTCTGCTTGTTCTTTATCGGTTACTTTACCGGAAAGATGAACAATACCCTTTTTGGTTTTAACATGAACTTTGAATGCAGCAACATCTTTCTTGTCCATTAATTTTTCTTCAATGAACTTGGCTTTTACTTTTGCGGTAATTTCAGTGTCAGACAAAGCGGTTTTAATTTCTTTGGTATCTTTATTTTCGGTTGCAGCAGGTGCTTCGGTATTTTCAGTGATGACAATAGCTTCTTCATCAATAGTGGTTTCAGGAGCAGCAATCGCTAAACCTTGCGCTAAAAAGAAAGCAGGAACGGAACCGAGAAGAATTTGTGTTAATTTTTTCATAAAGCGTCATCCTTAATGTGTGTAAATTACGGTTCGAACACTTTGATACTTAGAATTCTAAATACGGTGCTCTTCGCAGAAAGGTCATCCCACGATTCGATTGCAACGGATACTTTATGCTTTAATTTCATAAGATAACCCGAAGTAAAATATTATGGATCATTCTTTGAAGTCAAATAGCTGCGTTTTGCTGTGCAGCAACTTGGCTGCACAGCGAGAAAGCTAGATTTTAACCCGGCGACTTGCGGTGGGATGAGTTGAAATGAGGTTAACACCAAGATTTGTTATATGCTCTAAAAATGTACTCGGATTACTGCAACACTTATGTACAAAGATATCAGCTTGCTTTGTATAACTTTGGGTAGCAACATCTGCTACTACTAAATTTTCTTCTGCACCTCTGAATTCCTCGAGTTGAGTGACCATGTCTTCTAAAGCTTTGACTTTATCAGGATTCACATCTGCAAAATGCGCAGAATCTTGTACTGCATAATGATCGGCACGTGACTCACGGTATCGCAAACTTGCTTGTTTTAATAAATAAAGTACTCCCATCCAAGAAAAGCTACTCAAAGGATTGGTATGTGCTCCTAATGATGCGAAAAGCGACCCCATTATGAACATTCTCTCTGGGTATTCCAGAACCGTGGTATCCCCTAACTGCATATGCGATAACTCATGCTCTATCATGATCCTTAAGGCATCTTCAGACACGAGTGAAACATTACCAACAACGATTAAAACATGTTCGTTCTCGCCCGTTGTCGCAGCATACATTTTAACTGAACTTAGATTTTGATCTCTAAAAACAATTCGAGCAGGTCGTTTTAAGGGCTTGTTAAATTGTTCAGCTCGCTGGAGAATTTCATCAATAGCGGTATGAATGCGATCTGCATAAAGTGGCTGTGTTTCACCATCAGTAATGTAACCACGTGGTCGTGGCAGCAACACCCAAGCCCCCATCACACCGATATTTGCGAGTATGAGCCATGGCGATCGCTTTAGTACAATGGACGTTGCTGTAGAGGCTGCTAGCAAAAGCTTATCCCAAACGGTAAATGATCGATTACGTTCATTCGCTAAACGAGTTAGATGGGAGAAACCTCTGCTTGCTTGTCTCTTAAAAAAGGATAACATTCTTGAGCATTCCTTATCGAACATCACTCGCGTGATGATTTACGGTTTAAGCATCAGGCGAGCAGCAACGCCATCACCCCATGCAAGAAGAAACTCAGCTTACTGACAAATGGACTAATGGTCAATCATCTTTAGGAAAATTTCTGCCGAAAAATGCATGAGCAAAACAAACGCGAGGGATCTTAGTGTAGGTGCATTTATTTGAGAGGCTTTGAAAGGGAAGGAAGCGCGTTATCGGGGCATTCCCGATAACGCAATTTTGAATGGCGTATTATAGCGCTATTTTTCTTGCTACTTGGTCCAGGCCAACACGCGCTGCACTAGAAGCTATGCCATAAGCAACATACCCACCATAAGGCGCCGCTTGTGGTAATAGAGCGTCTACTTGCTCTTGCACTACTGTTCCAAATCCATGACTCAATGCGCCAAAGGCAATGTGTTTCGCAGCCGTTGCTGAATTATCATGGCTCGTTAATGTTAAGTTCGTTGCTCTAGGCGCCAGGTAAAGAACAGGAGCTGGAACAGCCGAAACGATGCTAAGCGCTTTCAAGCTCGCTTGCGTGACATTCTCGGATACCATACCTTTAACAAAATCCTGTGCCTTTTCTTTAGCGCGTTCTTGAAAAGGACGTGGATCGATAACTGGAGCAACCGGCTCTCGTTCCGGCATCGCTAATTTTGCCGCTTGTGTTGTCGCTGCGCCAGTGACACCTTTTGTAACAGCAGCTACGGTTTGGTTATAAACGAAGTTCATTAAAGGCTGAATAACAGTGTTCATGACTGGCTGCATGACATAATCGTTAAAAAGTGTGTAAATCATTGTATTTGTCCCCTAAGAGCTCTTTTAATTAATTAAGTTAGATTACTTATAAATGACCTACGTGTAAATACCGACCTACACGCAACCACGACCTCTCATCGCCTATTTGCGCGCATTCGCACTTTTCCAGTTATTTTCAGCTAATTATGGGGACATCCACCTTAGGTTGACGCACTTATTGAGGCTCGATTATCGTTGTCTCTTCAGTCATTTTTAGGTGCGCTATGACCGCGGCTCGTTCTAGTAAAATCGATTTAAGTGCCAC
>CAZCXZ010000050.1:0-24913 GCA_964502705.1 Uncultured Candidatus Berkiella sp.
CCTGGGCGCAAGCTTACCCACTATGTTGTTTTTAATGGCTGGCCTGTATCTCTTAAAAAGAGCACATTAACCTTTATTTTTTCTTTTACGTTTTTCAACTTTTTGCGATAAGTGAATAACACGTGTGTTGGTCAGTAGATCATGTAACGCTAATTTATTTTTATTAAATAAACACCAGAGTAAACCAATCCCGCCTAAAGCCATACACACTGTGGCAATTAAAAACCGCTTGATAGCCATGGGCCAGGACAGTGTATTCAAATTTTCGTCAACGACCTTAATTCGCCAAGCTAGCATGCCGAGCGTTTGCCCTGCCTTTTGCCAAAACCAACATACAAAAAGACACGTGCTGATAAATAAATAAGCTAAAAATGTATTTTGATAGGGTAATAAAGAATTGCCCTGATTAACGGCAAGTGCGATGCCTGTAGCCAAGATCAAAAATGAGAAGACAATAAAGCCATCATAAACGGTTGCGCAGAAACGGCGTAAAAAGGTAGCGTTCTGTAAAGGCTTTTCTGTGTTTGTTTGATTGCTTATCATAGAGGTCCAACTGAGCTTGTTTACTTTCTTCGCGATATTATCAGAAAATGATGTAATAATGAATTGATTAGATAAAGTTGGAAAGTGTTTCTGCCAGGGAGGCAATGTGTCGCACCACCGCAAAATCGCCGTGATAGGATTGGGTTATGTTGGATTGCCCGTCGCCGTGGCCTTTGGTCTAAAAACGCCTGTGATTGCTTATGACATTAATCCGAAGCGGATCAATGATTTAATCAAAGGGTTGGATGTCAACGGCGAAGTGAGTGCAGCGGTATTAGCAGAGGCAAAGCTAAACCTGACAGCGGATAAAGCCCTATTAGAACAGGCCGATTTTTATATTGTTACCGTTCCAACCCCTTCAGATGGGGCGCATAAGCCCGATCTAAGACACCTCCATAAGGCTTGTGAACTGGTGGGGTCGCAGTTAAAGCAAAATGATATTGTGGTGTTTGAGTCGACGGTTTACCCCGGCGCCACCCAAGAAGAATGTATTCCCTTATTAGAGCACGCCTCTAAACTCAAAGCAGGTTTAGATTTTGCAGTTGGGTATTCCCCAGAACGGATTAACCCAGGTGATAAAATTCACACTTTTAGCCAAGTTACCAAAGTTGTTTCGGCCTTAGATCCGGCCACCTTGGACATTATCAGTGAAGTGTATGGTTCGGTTGTTGAAGCAGGTGTGTACCGTGCACCGCAAATCAAAGTAGCAGAAGCTGCTAAAGTCATTGAGAATACACAACGTGATCTGAATATTGCTTTAATGAATGAGCTAGCCATCATTTGTGAACGCATGCAGATCAACACTATGGATGTGATCAATGCGGCAAAAACCAAATGGAATTTTATGCCCTTCCAACCTGGGCTTGTCGGCGGGCATTGTATTGGTGTTGATCCGTACTATTTAACCTATAAAGCGAAACAATTAGGCTATCGTCCAGAAGTGATATTAGCAGGGCGACGCATTAATGACAGCATGGGTAAATACATTGCTGATCAAACGGTGAAACAGCTGATCCATTTAGGCAGCCGTGTCAAAGAAGCGAGAATCGGCATCTTAGGGTTAACATTCAAAGAGAATTGTCGTGATTTGCGGAATTCCAAAGTCATTGATGTCTGCAACGAGTTACAATCATTTGGTGTAGAGATTTTAGTGCATGATCCGATTGCTGATAAAGAAGAAGCTTGGAAAGAATATGATATTGAACTTGTAAATTGGGAAGACATGGTCGACTTAGATGCCATGGTCGTTTGTGTTGGCCATCAATTTTATAAAGCGCAGACCGTTGATGATTACCTTGATAAATTCAATTCAAACAGATTATTGATTGATGTAAAATCCATTTTTGAAAAGGATAATTTTCTTCATTCAGGTATTCAAATCTGGCAACTCTAGCAGCCTTGCTTGTCTTATAAAATGAGATTGTATTAACTTTCATTCTCTATTACATCGATAATTGCATATACACAAATAAAACCCTTTTAAAAGGGCTATTCCCCTGATTGGCCTAGTTATTGCTAACAGTGAACTTTGCTGATTGCATATATGACTAATCATATATGCTCATATATGCTCATATATCGGTGAATCGCCAATGGATGATTATGAAGACATTATAGCGAATGCCTGTGCTGAGGAAGATATAGAAAAACTTGATAGCGTTATGAACGAAATAATCGAAAACGGCGATCTCGATGAGGAACTCTTAGCGTTTATCATAGAGGAACTGCAAATGTCAGCAGAGGAGGGGCAAGAATCGGTTGTAAGGAAGCTGTTAGAATTTGATGATGTTAAAAGGAATGCAGCGGCAAATGATAACTTAGCTTTTGAAAATGCTGTTAATAATCAACACCTCGAAATAGCAGACGTTTTAGTAAGCAGTGAGAAAGTCAAGACGGCTGAATTAGTTAAATTAAATACTTTATTGACTCAAAAGAATAATGCTAAAGAAATAAGAAAGCATTTAGAGGTAGTTAAAAAAAATACCACCTTATTTGACCTTGTGCGAGGAAAAAATTTATTGCACACAGCTATTATATTAGGTCGAAATGACTTTGTTAGGCAATATGTCTTGGATGATGACGGAGTATTTTTAAAAACTATTAATGATAAAAACCGAAGTAATAAAACTCCTTTAGATCTTGCAGTGACTAATGATAATGAAGATGCGATTGATATACTCGTTAATGGGTACTCTGATTTATTAGAAGAGGCGTGCAAAGTAGAAAATATAGAGGGTTTAAACATACTCCTTGAAAACCTTTTTAAGTACGACGATATAAAAGCTCGAGTCATTAACTCTGACTTTGAGTTGTTAATAGATGAAGCAGCAGCGAATGGCAGAACCAAAGTTCTTGAGACTCTTTTGCAGTTTGATGGCGTAAAAAAAATATTCCAACAAAATGACAACGCTGGATTGATCGCGGCTGTAAAAGAAGGTCAATCAGACGTGATTAAATCCCTTTCTAAAAATGTTCACGTAAGAGATTTGGCCGCAAAACAATTAGTTTACATGATGAATGGCAATGAAGATTATGATATGAGAAGTGATGATGAGCTGCATATTCAAGATGAAAGAAAACTCTACTCGATCATAAAGTACGCTAATGCTTTCAAAGAACAAGGTCCCAAAGTGATCTACTCAAATAACATGAGTGTATTGCACATGACAATTTTGACGAATAGAACTGACGTGTTAGAAGCGTTATTGAAAGATAAAGATGGCCCCTATGCTAAAGCAATTCAAAAGCAAGATCGTTATGGAAGAACACCTTTAGATTTAGCCATTCAAATGGGCAATACACAAGCAGTTGAGATTATATCAAAAATGCCTGGCATCGATTTACAAGCTGCGCAAGAGAAATCAGAACACTATTTCAATTTAAGCCAGACTCATGTTAACAAGCAATTAACGACTTATCTGACTTTGCAAGGTAGGGATGCTCATCGTATTGTTGACCCTATGGGCAACTGTAATGGCTGGGGTTTTATGCATCAATTTTTTGTCACCGCAGGCAAAGAGAATGAATTCTATGATATTCTGAAATTTATTTCACGATGGGATGGTAAACCAGGTACATTAAACAGCGAATTACCTGAGTCAATCAAAAAAAATTATCACAATGCAGAGGAGCTCTTTGAACAAGTTATTACAGGTTTAACTTTGTTTATGCATACCGCTGATGCTGTGAAGGAGCTTGAACTTGATGGTTGGGGACAATATTCACGAATTGAGCAATATAATCTAATTAAAGACCCTTCTCAAGGGCGAGAATTGCGTAATTTATTTAACATTTCAAGTAGGAATGTAACGAGAGAGCAGTTGATTGAAATGCTTCAGTTGGCATCACGTTGGCGAGATATCAGTCTAGATGTAACGGGAGGAAATCATGCGACAAGTTTATATATTACTACAGAAGGAATATTTAAATATTTTGATTCAAACAATGAACTCAAAGCGCCTGATTTCAGTTCGCCTGAAGAATTAGCTGATTATATAATTGAAACCAAGTACAAAAACTTAAACAAATTGCATGCTGATGGTACATTCGAGATTAATTTAAATGCATACAAGTTTTATAATCTGAAACCTGAAAATGTACCGAGTATCGAGCCACCTTTAATGGCTTTATCTTATACTTATGATGATGATTCACCTAATGGATTTACTGAGCTTCATTATGCTGTGATGGAAAATAATGCTGAAAAAGTGTCTCGAATAATTAAAAGAAATCCTGAGTCATTATTAGAGGTGAATGCGCATGGCAATAATGCTTTACATTTAGCAGTATATAATAACAATAAAAAAATAATTAATATACTTCTTGCCGCACAACTTGATGTTAATCAAGTCAATAACAATCAAGATACAGCTCTTCATATTGCTATTGACTGGGGATATGATAATAGTTTGGCGGCTTTGCTTAAAGATAAGAAAACTGATCTTAATAAAGCCGATTCCTTGGGAAGGACGCCACTGGTAATGGCAATTCAAAACCGAGATCGTTCGGCAATTCAGTTATTACTTGATCATGGAGCAGTGATTGATAAAAATGCACTCAAAGCTGCAAAGAAAATTGATATTGTAGATAGATTTATCACACAATATCTATCCGCAAAAGATTCAAAATCATCGATGTTAAATGCATTTCATGATCAGCGTAGTGATTCGAAATCATCTTTTACAATAGAAAATTCAAATAACCTTGAAACACAGCCAAGTCTATCTAAAGTCAAGCCTAAATCATAAAACTCATAAGTTGAATAATTCAAACGAACGAATTGACAAATTTTCTCTACTATTTCCCTATTGGAGTTCATCAATGGCCTAGGTCGCAGTTGCTGAAACACTCTCTTTTGCTACTGGATTAGCTATCGAATCAAGCCACTGTATGAATGAACAAGCTAATGAAATCAGCAATTTGTATTAACATCTGTCGCTTTGAATTTAATCTATACTCCAACTAACCTACCACCAAACAGTAGTGATTAATGCGAAGATAAAGGACAAGCTTTAGCGCATCTTCATGGAGGAATAGACAGTACTTCATGAGGAACGACTATGGAATTACTTTCAGCTTTCCAACAAACTAATAACGCTGAGATCAAGCAACGATTAACCGAGCTTTTGGGACCCTTTGTTGATAATCAAGGTAAAACGCAAAGCTACTTTGATATCTATAATCATGACCTTGGCGTTATTAATCAATTACTCGAACATCCCCCAAGTGAAACGCTTTGCTATCAAAAAGCATTTGAGCGTCAAGAAGGTTACAACCAAGCCATGGATTTGGCAAAACAACGTTGGGAAAAAGGAAATAAAACCTTTGACGTAGGCAAAGTGCTTGTTAAAGACTTGTCACTACGTAAAAAACTCTATCAAGAAGCGTTAGATAATCTTGAAGCCTATGAAAGTAAGCAAAAAGAAATAGAAAGCTTCTCTGATTACAGAGATCCATTAAAGGCATTAAAACCCGGTTCGCCATGGTGGCAATTGCAAACGATAGCCGTTGCACAAGATCAGGCTGATTTAGAAAACATAGAAGACCGGTTAATGGCAATCGCTCACAAATTAGATCAAGGAGATGGCGGGGAGCGAGCTGTATTGTTATGTCAATTAACAGGCATGCATACTTTTAATAAAAATGATGATTATCAAAAATGGCTATATGAGAAAGCGGAAGTATATGATCAAAAAAGCAATAAAAATCGTAAAGCCATGCTTAATTCACTGTTTGAGTCATTTGGAAGACGTGCAGAACGTCTGAAAAAGCTTAGAGAAACTTGGCAAGCACAAGGTAGCTTAGTACAAAGTTCAACGGATGATCTAATTAAAATAAAAGGGGAAATTGATAACTTTAGTGCATTGATGGATATGGTCGAAAAAAGTCTACCAACTCGGAATTTATCCATCGTTGATAGCGAGATCAAGAAGCAGCTCGAAGAAAATCGACGCATTATATTAGCATATCGTCAACAAATCGAAGCTGCAGCGATTTGGCGCATTAAAGGCGCTGCTCAATTCGGTAATCTTAGGCTAGATGATGCGTTATTTGTGTTAAAGAGAGAGTTATCACAATCAGTGTTTCAATTTGATAATATTGAAGTGTTAAATAGCATTTCTGATGTTGCATCAGCGCCGATTGATTCCATTACCTATGGTTGCAATTTTAGTAATTTCAACGAATTACATAAAATACTCATGCGTTCTAAGAATACCGTGGTTCAGCAGCAGTGGCTTAACTCAAGATGGGCAACCAATCGTGATAAACGCAATTTAATCTCCGTTACCGTAAAAGCAGGTGCGATAATTCCTACCGTGTTAGCCGATCTGGTGCCAGATCAACCTTCCTATTTTCCACCTAGCAATTGGTTACGCTATTGGTTTTTTAGAACCAATGATTTGCTGACAGGTTTTTGGGGTTGGGTCAGAAAGGTCTGGGTTGGTGCTTCAAATGAAGCGGTAAGTTTAATTAATGAAACTTATCGCCATGTTGAAAACTTTGAAAAATCATTACGTGATAACTATCAGGAAGGGAAGGGATTGAATTTACTTGCTCTAGGTCAATCATCATCCTTTTTAGATGCCTTGGAGATCGCGCCGATTATTGAAGCGGAGTTAGCACGCACTAAAGCGATGGTGACACAAGGCTTAATGGGAAAAATTCTTCGTTGGTTGCCATTTTTTAAAGCCACTGAGACAAAGAATTTCAGTGAACTATGGATAAAAGAATTAGAACGTGCACAAACAGCAATAAAAGAAAAAGCCACTAAAATTGCTTTCTATCTTATGGAAGATTTTGAATGGATGCTGCTAGATAGCATTGAAAAGAAATCATTTATATTGCCTGCTGACCTCATGAGCAATTTAGAGAAATACATTAAATATTATGGAAGCGAAGAAGATCTAAAGCGGTTACAGGAAATCGCATCGCCGATACATGTGATACGAAAATTTAGCTTTTTAGAGAAACCAAATGAAAATGAGATCTTCAGAAAAATTAACGAAGACAATGTAACCGCTTTTTTGCGTTATGCAGAAAAGTATTGGTCGGCAGAGCAAGTATTGGCAATTAAATTAGTTGTCGGGATTATTACGCGCGATAATTTGCCGAAAAACGCCACTGAAGATGCTAGTGTCTATCAGCAGATTAAATGTCTACTGCCTGAAAATGGCCCGGAGGAAGCATTTAAGCAATTAATGCAGATGTTAGCTAGAGAATATATCTTCACAACGGGTGACGATGGTAGTGATGATGCGCTTCACTTTTTAGAACGGTTTGCTACCGATGCCGCACGAACATGGAGCGCACATCGCAACGATAATTTAGATGAGAAGTTCATCTTTATAAATAATTTATTGATGTTGGGGCCAGGGGAAGAAAAGGATCTTGATAATAGTGAAGTGCAGTTTATAGGCACAACTAAGTTTACTTTGCAAAACTTTGAGCGTTACATAAAAGATTTAAAGTCAACTGAAAACGTAAGGCATTCAAAACGTTTACAACTTCTTTATAACCAGGCTAAAACCTATGTTAGTCGTTATGACGGGACAAATCTAGAATATGGTTCATTGCTTTTCGCATTGACTGAAGGAACAGATCAAACCTTTGCAATAGAGTATTATGAGAAGCGCTTTCTTTGGTTGTTTAATCAAGAAAATGAAGATCAGAACATTGAAGTTGTAGAAGAAGATGAGCGCTCATTCGCTAATATAAAGGCATCAAAGTTGATATTGGCAAAATTAATTGAAATGGTAAAAATCAAGGTGACAGGTGAGTATGAACACCTCTCTGGTTGGATTTTGGAAATTAATGACCCTGAATTAACTGCAGCTTATTTTGGTAAAAGATTTGAATATTTGGTTACGCATGACAAATTTCGAGATCTCTTAGAAGAAGGGGATTTCTATAAACAATTGTTGAGTAATCCTTTATTTGCACAGACTGTGTATACCTGTCTTCGAGATAAATTATTATTCTTAGTAAAATCAGGCAATTGGGATGCGTTAAGTAGCGAAAGATTTTTCGAGATAATAGAAAAAATGGGGGCGTTACAAAATAAAGAGTCTTACAGGCTACTAAGAATTAAACGATTACTAGCTTTAAACAACAGTGATGTAACTGAAGCCTATATTGTCAAAATTTCTGAGTATTTAGGAACTAATTATCTTGAAAATAAAATTATTACATTACCCACAGCCAAGCAATTGTTAATTGAAATTGTTAAAGAACACTTGGCAACTTTGACTCAAAAAAATAAGTGGCAAGGACATGCGCAATATTTTATTGAATTTTATTTACCAAAAGAACAAAAAGCAATGCGACAAGATATTCATTTAAAATGGTTGTCTGAGTTTATTGCTTATCCGCAAAACTTTGTGGGCACGGCATTTATTGAGCGTTCATCATTAGATGGTAAATATCATTATCAAAATAGACAAATACCCAATGATACAACCAGTCTTGCAGATTTTTATGGTGAAGCAAATTTACCTAAAGTGCGAGAGGTTATTATGGATCGTTTAGATAATTTCTGTGAAGAATTAAATGATGATGTAATACAGCTGATTAATGGCCTTTTTCGAGATCCGGCTTTCAATATGCATGAGGATTGGCCATTGTTTCGAAAAAAGCGCGATCTGTTTCAGCAAGCACAGAAAACCATTCACTGTTTGAAAAATGGTATATTTTCTGAAGGAATTTCACAGCTTGAGAATTTTCACGTGCAGATGATGGGGTCGATAGCCTTGGCAAGTGGTGAAAGTGGTATGCTCCATCAGCAGATTTCTCAATATCAGCAGCAATTATTTAAACAGATTTTAGAGGTTGTTAGAAGCTCTTGTAAAGACTTGATGGTCAGTTCCGCAGCGATTGATTCAGAAACGACAGACTCAAAAGCACAGCTTCAAGCAGAAGAACGTCAACAAAAAACGTTAATGACAATGTTGGCTAAAGCGAATTTACCCATTGATTTCAAAAATGAAATTCAAGCACTCTATGCAAATCGAGCACTTTGTATAACCAAGCTTAAAGCTTTTGTGCTGGGGCTGAATTTTGAAAAACTTCATCTTCTTACTTTTGATATTGATGATTTAAAATTATTTAGCCAGTATTTAGGTAAGTCTGCAAAGCACTATTTAAAAATTCAAGTCAAAGCACTTAAAGATTATTTGCCTGCTGAAGACCCTTTAGCTAAGGCATTAGCTGCTTGGTATCGAGTGTTAAAAGATAATTATATAGATGTTACTAGTCGACCGGCAGACATGGCTCTTATCTCTGAATATCGTGCTGCGGCTAAAAATTTTCCTCAAATGGCTGAAGATATGGCTTCTCGGCTCATAAAGGCCTTAGATGCTCATGAAGAGTTAACCTATTTTCCTCTATTCAAAGATGAGAAAGTGTCGTATCAAAGTGCCTTTATGCAATATCTTTCATCTCAGACACAAGAGAAGCTCTTGGCAAGTGTTAAATCTAAAGTTGAATGGATCTTGCTTCATTCTGATCCGAGTCAGGCACAGTTTTCTCGCGTGGATTGGGCTTATCACGCTAAATTAATCGAAGCAGTTTTGCAATCTCCTATTTTGAAAGCACCTGAATTAAAAGTCTCTATTCAAATGTGGGTGAAAGGGTGTTTAGGCGATGTTGAATCACAATTAAAAGCTTTGTTAGATGAACTAGATAGTCGTGTTAAATCTAATAGATCACCTACTGAGCAAATGATTGATCCCACGCTTAAAAAAGATAATCAGTTAAGTATATTAGAGAAAGAGCATCTACTGCTGAAAAATGCTTTATATGTTAGGATGTTTGGTGATAAGTCACAGCAAGATAAATTAGATCAATTGCTTAGCGAAGTGGCAAGAAGGCAGCATCGTGCAATGATGAAAGGGGCCAGTGGCCCTTTGATCGAGCATTCTTTAGATTTTGCTGATAAATTGATTTCAACAGCGGGTTCTACCAAACAGCGTGAGCAAAGCGCTCAACTCGTGGATAAATGGAATCTCTATCGTATTGCTCCTGCAGCAGATGATCTACAAATTATTCGTTCAATGGCAGTCAATGATGCGATACCCTCTTACATTGCTGCATTTGAACAGTCGGTTTACGCCTATTTTGTTAAAAAGCATAACCTGCCTGAAGATTTTCATTTATTGATGAAAAGGAAAATGCATGAATGGGGGTTACATGAATCGTTGTTGGAACCCGAACGGATCCTTAAGAAACATCCTTTGACTGAGTTTTTGGGGATTTTAGTACCGCTTGCCTCCAAAGGCTCACATAGCTTTTTTTATTCTAAACCCTCAGAAAGTGATGCGCGTAAATTATTTGTTGGATTTTGTCTAAGTATTCAAGCAAATCAATTGGTAAAGCTTTGGCAAAATCGCCAAGCGATGCACCCTGATGTAAACAGGCAATTTAAACCTGAAGATATTAGTGGTTCGCTGAATACATTAGTTAATCAACTTATGAAGAAATATGATATTGGCAGGGGAGACTTTAATAAGGGGTTGTTTAAAGCGATTGCGAAAGATTCAGACTACTTTGCGTCGTGGTCACCCACCGCCGTTGTGCCAGTGGTATCAGGAATGAGCAAGAGACTATGATCACACTACTTGAGATCATAGTAATTGGTGCCGGAGGAGAGACTCGAACTCTCACGAAGTTGCCCTCACCAGATTTTGAGTCTGGCGCGTCTACCAGTTCCACCACTCCGGCGAAAAGTAGACGCAGAGTATAGCAAAGGAAGCACGCAGAACAAAGGACTTTAGAAGTTGCGTGATTGTTCCTAAAACGGTAGATTGCAAACCCAGACACAGGATTAATATCATGATCCTGTTTGTTAGTTCAATTAGTTAATTTTGGGTGATTCAATGCGCAATTCGCTTCTCGCTGTCTTTTTACTTTCCTTCACTTCCGTCTGTTTTGCAGATGCTGCAAGCCCACAAAGCCCCGGTATGATCGGAAATGTATTAATGTTGGGCGGCTTTTTACTCATATTCTATTTCATGTTGATCCGTCCCCAAAGCAAGAGAGCTAAAGAACATCAAGCATTAGTCTCTAGTATTGCAAAAGATGATGAAGTCATCGTAAACGGTGGTATCCTTGGTAAAGTAACCCGTGTTACCGATCAATTTATTGTGGTTGCTATTGCTGACGGCGTTGAAATAAAAGTTCAAAAGCAAGCTGTGTCAGCATCGATACCAAAAGGGACACTCAAAAGTATCTAAGGGAAAAGAGGACGAAACTATGCTTAATAAATATCCTGCTTGGAAATATTGGCTACTGTTGGCCATATTGACGGTCGGACTCATTTATTCTGCTCCCAATCTTTTCGGTGAGGATCCTGCCGTCCAGGTATTACCTATGACAGGCCGTACTCTCACCAAAGCCACTCACGAACAAATCGAAAAGACATTGGTTGATGCAGAGATCCCCTTTAAATCGATAAGACAAGAAGACGATAGCTTGTTGATCCGTTTTAAGGATACCCCTGCACAGATCAAGGCCAAAGATGTTATCTACGATAAGCTCGGAGAAAACTATATTGTAGCCTTAAATCTAGCTCCCAAAACACCGGCTTGGTTAGAAGCGATGGGTGCTAAACCCATGAAGCTGGGGTTAGATCTTCGAGGTGGCGTCCATTTTCTGATGGAAGTTGACGTTGAGTCAGCGATTACCCGTCGTATGGAAGGCGTTATTGGTGACATTCGCACTGAGTTACGTGATGAGAAAATTCGTTACCGCCAAATATCACCTGGCAGTGAAGAGTCAATTAATCTCTATTTTGATGATCGCGACACATTAAACAAAGCGTTAACGCTTTTGCAAAAGCGTTATGGTGATTTTGATTTTCTGACAAAGACTGACGAAGGCAAAATGCAGATCATCTGCCAACTGAAACCTGCCGCTATTCAAGAAATCAGAAATTATACCCTAGAGCAAACCCTTTCAACTTTGCGAAACCGTGTTAATGAACTTGGCGTAGCGGAAGCGGTAGTACAACGACAAGGCGCAAATCATATCGTTGTTGAGTTACCAGGTATCCAAGATACTGCTCGAGCTAAAGATATATTAGGTAAAACCGCGACCCTAGAATTTCGCTTACAAGCCAAAGAAGAATTATTGAAAGCCACGCCGGGCAGGCAAGCACCTCCTGGAACAAAATGGTATTTTGATAGAGAAGGTGTTCCTCATTTATTAAAGAAGCGCGTCGTGCTCACGGGTGATTCTATTACCGGTGCTACGGTAGGTGCGGATGATAGAACGGGCCGGCCAGCGGTACATGTTCGCGTTGGTGGTGCAGGGTTGCCGCTCTTTAAAAAGACGACCATTGAAAACATTGGTAACTTGCTAGCGGTGGTCTATATCGAAAGCAAGACAGAACAAGAAAATGTTGATGGCCAAGTGGTTAAAAAGAATAAAATCCACGAAACCCTGATCAGCATTGCAACCATTCAAAGCGCATTGGGAAGTAATTTCCAGATCACGGGCTTTACATTACCAGAAGCGCAAGATCTCTCACTCTTACTGCGAGCCGGTGCACTGCCTGCAAGCATTCAAATTGTCGAAGAACGTACGGTTGGTCCGAGTTTAGGACAAGAAAACATCCGTTTAGGCGTATTGTCTATTGAAGTAGGGCTTGGGTTAGTGGTTATTGGCATGATGCTCTATTACAGCGTCTTTGGCATTATTGCGAACTTGGCCTTATTAATTAACGTCATATTGCTGGTGGCCATTTTATCGGTCATGGGTGCAACGCTTACCTTACCCGGTATGGCAGGTATCGTGCTCACGGTGGGTATGGCCGTGGATGCAAACGTCTTAATTTTCGAGCGGATCCGTGAAGAATTACGTCATGGCATGTCTATCCAGGCTGCGATTCATAGTGGTTTTGACAGAGCATTAGCGACCATTATTGACTCCAATCTAACGACATTGATTGTTGTGGTTATTCTGTTTTGTATTGGAACGGGCCCAATTAAAGGGTTTGCGGTTACGACAAGTATCGGTATTGTTACTTCCATGATTACCGCCGTTACCTGCACCCGAGCAATTGTGAATTTAGCTTATGGCCGTCGTTCTGTTAAACATTTGCCAATAGGGATTTAGCATGGAATTTTTTCATCGCGAAACCAAAATTGACTTTATGGGGATGCGTAAATGGACGGCCCTGTTATCAAGCCTAGTCATGATCGTTTCTTTAGGCTTGTTATTCGTTAAAGGTCTGAACTTTGGATTAGATTTTACAGGCGGTACGCAGCTGGAGTTGCGTTATGATAAACCCGTAAGCTTTGAAGACGTGCGCGAGCAACTAGATAAAGCTGGTTTAACGGGTGCAAAAGTGACCCAGTATGGTAGCGCGCGCGACATTTTGGTTAAAATTTCCAACCGCGAAGGCGTATCAGAACAACAGCTTGGTCAAATGGTGGTTAATGCCTTAAAAGTTCATCAAGAGAGTGTTGAATTGCGACGTATTGAATTTGTTGGTTCAGAAGTGGGTGAAAACCTAGCTCAACAAGGCGCATTAGCCGTTGCCGTTTCATTACTCTTCATGATGCTCTATATTGCAGTACGCTTTGAATATCGCTTTGGAATCAGCGCTGCGGTAGCATTGATGCACGATCCGATCCTGATATTAGGGGTATTCTCGTTCTTCCAATTCGATTTTGACTTGAACGTGTTAGCCGCTATGTTGGCGGTCATTGGTTATTCTTTGAATGATACTATCGTCATTTACGATAGAGTCAGAGAAAATTTCCGTAAAGTCCGTAAAGGAACCCCGACGGAAATCATGAACCTGTCTATCAACCAAACGCTTTCCCGAACCATTATGACGTCAACATTAACGTTAATTGTGGTGGTTGCCTTGTACTTTATCGGCGGTGAATCACTCCGTGGATTCTCATTGGCATTAATCATCGGTATTGTCGTTGGTACGTACTCGTCCATTTTCGTTGCTGGCGCATTGTCGTTAACAATGGGGTTAAGCCGTGCTGATCTTGCGCCTTCGGGCAAAAAGGTTGTCGACGACATGCCTTAGGAGTTTTTATGTCTCGTTTTTTTTGGCCAGCTATTGTTTGTGTTGTATTACTCCTAGCTGGTCAAGGTGCTTGCGCAAAAGATCACACTTCAAAAAAGCCTTTAATTGGTATTCTACTTAACGACGGTGGACAAGGTGGATATTCCATCTACCCTTGGTATGCCATGCGAAAAAACTATAGTGAAATTATAGCGGCTAAAGGCGGTATTCCTGTTTTTATCGGCCATGATGTTAGCGTAGTAAAAGATTACCTTGATAAATTAGATGGCATCGTGCTAACCGGTGGCGATCTGAAATCTCCCCCGGGCGCTTATGATAATGGACAGCATAAGCCAGTTGATCCTAAACATTATCCCCGCCAGTCGATTGAGTTTGTGATTGTTCAAGAAGCGTATAAGCGGAATATGCCCTTATTAGGGATTTGTGCAGGAATGCAAAACATGAACGTTGCTTTAGGTGGCTCGTTAGAGAATCTAAAAGAAGCAGGTAAAACGTCGATCGAACATCGGGTTGATAACCGCGAACAAATTCAACATCAAGTCACCGTGGTGCCCAATACCTTATTGTCGCGCATTATGAAGAAGAAGCAGTTTGGTGTTAACAGCAATCACCGTGAAGGGATCCACCGGCTTTCCGATAAGTATGTGGTCACAGCGACCGCACCTGATGAGGTGATTGAGGCATTTGAAGCCCCCAATAAAACCTTTTTTATTGGGGTCATTTGGCATCCAGAGTTTGTTTTGAGCGAACAAGATAAACAATTATGGCATGCTTTTGTAGAAGCATCAGCTTCTTATGCTAAGAAGAAAGCTGAATGCTAGTTTGCAAATATGTAAAAGTCATTAAATAATAGTGCATCTTTTAACACGTCGCTCTGCGTTAGCTGGCGTCTGCTCAGCATGTCCTACTTGAAAGCGCGATCTTCCTGATCGGGGTGACGAGACAAATTTACCTGCTGGTGAAGCGATAAGTACTGGACTATTAGTATATTGCGATTCTTCTTGCATCGTTGAATTTTCTGGCCCACTCGATGACATAATCAATTCTCCATATTATTGAACAAATTTAACCTTCCAAATTGTAAGGATATTTCGAACTTAATGCTGTCAGGAATTGTTCTAAGTATGGAATTTATTATCAAAAGCTGTGTAGCGTGAGTACACAGCTTTTAGAATGGCTATTTAATAAAAGTTAAAGACTGGGGATCCTTTATTATCAGGATTCTCTGCTATGGGCGGTTGAACAAATTGCTGCACTGGCTGCATTTGATAATAGGGAATATACGTTGTAAAAGGCGCGTTAATACCGTCGTTTGGGAAAACATTAATCGGTACATAGAAAGCAGGAGGTGGGGCCTGATAAGACTCGAGCATGGCTTTGTGCTCCAATGCTCGGTAACGACATAATAAAAACGATGGCCAAAGTTGGCTATTGATAATTGCTTCTAACTGTTTATATTTCGCATTTTTATCATATTGCTCAATTGCACCTTCATAGCGTGCAAAATACTGATCAAGCACCTTTGATGTAATGTCTGGAAATTCATTACTATAGGCTTGGCTGCTATTTTTAAAATGCAGATGACGAGCCTCTTCCAGAGCCGGCAATAAAAAAAGTGCTAACAGATATAAACGGTTCTGTGCAGTCACTGTTTGTAATGGGTAATGATCTATTTGCATTAAGCATAATTTGATAAATGTATACAAGTGGGAATCGGCATTAAAGAAAACTGCGCTGTCTCGGCCCAAAGGCAAAGCAATATGCGGGATCAATCCTATCTCATAGCAAATATAAAAGTGTAATGCCGCTTTGCCTCTTAAAAACATTTCTGAAAATTGGTATATAAACTTTCCAAAGGGTAATTGGTTGATTTTGGGGGCCGATGTTACCATTGCCTGATGCAGATCGTCCGACCAAGTACGCTGCAGATGCGTTGCTGTACGAATGGTGCGAAAGATTCGACTGGGATCGCGCTGGAATGATTGTATCAGATCAATATCAGGGACCGGTGCGAGACTACCATTTTCAAGGCAGAGCTTTGTGTAAACATTCAGCGGATCATAAATTTGACCATGAATATCAGCAAATAGCGCTTCTGCTGCCAAGTAGCGATCTTTAGAAAAGACAGTTAAATCGAGATCCTTAACGAGCGTGACGCTAACATTGGCTTCCAGTGTGTAATTGTCAACCATATCAATTTGCGGGTTTTTTCTTGCATTAGGGAAAAGCTTAAATAATGTCGCTTCATCACAATCAGAAACCAAATCAATGTCATGGTAAGGTTTGTTGAAAATGGCATCACGAACTATGCCGCCATAAGCATAAACTCTACTGCCTTGTGACAAAAGTAAATTCATTGCATTGAATGCAAAAACAGAATAGGGAATAGCAAATTTTACTTGAATGGGTTTATCATCATGCAGTTTAAGTTTACTGATCTGTGCACTCAAGTTAACATCTACATCGTGTTCGTTTGTTGCAGAACAAGAAGCTATGCTGACAGGGGGCTGTATACTGACTGCAGGTAATGCTTCATGCTTTAAAATGGTTACTTCGCCATATTTTAATTCACGCGGTATCGTGATAGCACTTTGTGCTTCTATAACGGTTGTTGATGCTGCCTCTGAAGAAATATTGCTTGAGGAGGCGGCCATCGATAGTGGAGGTGCTTCTGTCGTTTTAACCGTTTGCTTTACAGCCACTGGACGTTTTGCTGTTGCAGATTTTTTAGCTTTGGGCTTTGCTTGATGTTTTTGGGGGTTTACTTCTGAAGAATGTAAGCTTTTTTTAGCTGCAGCCGATTTAACTTCAACATTGGTAGTCGTTGAATTTGTAAGCGGTTTGGCTTGCTCTTTTGCTGTAGAGTGCTTTTTTTCCTTTACAGGATTGACGGCTTTAGGTTTAGCTGCGGGCTTTGCAGGTGGTTTCTCTTTTTCAGGCCCTTCGATCCATTTGGCGATAGCGGTTGTTGAACCGATATTTGTTTTACAAGCATTAATATAAGCATCAAGAGAATCCGTGATATCTTCAATATAATGAGCAGGTAATGTATTCGATAAGAGTCGAGAGAGATTTTGACGCATCAGATAGAGTGATTCTAAGGTGAGTTCAGCATATTTAGTGGTTGATTGAGATAAATTATGTCTTAATAGCCTGAACCACATGCGTAATAATGTCATTAAACCTAGCAAATCCTTATCATTAGCCTGATTTGCAACATTGAGCGTATACGTTAAATCATCCTTAAATAATTCAATGAATACAGTGATGTCACCGGATTTTTCAACGAACGATTCAAGCTGTTGAATTCTACTAAGAATGTCTTTGGTGTCAGCGCTAGCCTTGATGCTTCTAATTCCTTCGTGTAAAGGAATGCCGTGGTTCATATTGAGTTGATCAATGGTTTTGTGAAATTCTTTGAACATGACATCAATCATGGATTCAGGTTGTGCCAGGATCTTTGCGAATTCATTTAACTTGAATGGAAAATCTAACAGCTCTTTGATCAATTCTTTACTGGTTTTAGGTGGCTCTATCGTCATGCGATCAATATTCTTCAACGCTTCATTAACCGTTTGTCGTAACTCGCTAGCTTGCATCTCGAAAACATCGCGATTACCTAGTGCGTAACTGATTAAAGAAAAACCAAAGTGTGCACGGATTTTAGCAATCGTAAAACGCCATAATTTGCTAGCAAATGGCTCGTGATTAAGTGATTCGCGACATTCTTCATAGATCTTTAATGCATGCTGATAATGTTCTGCTGCAGTTTTTATGGATAAATGACATTCATAGTATTCAGGATCAAGCATGTCTAATCTTTGAAATTTCTCACAGGTGCTTGCGATTTTTAGATGCAGTTCCATGAGACTTATCTTGAAATTGGCAGATAATTCATGTGATAGCGTTATTTTTTGGTTAAGAAATTGTAATATAGTGCAAAAAATGTGTAGTGATTTTAGGTTGGCGTGGACATGTTCGTTCGTTATTTCTGGATGATTGAGATCATAAAGTAAAGGGGTAACACGGCTCATGCCCAGTATTATTTGTTTAAGATTTTCAGGATTGTTCAGTAATTCATGTATTCCAGGGAAATTTTCAATTTTCTGTGAAATGTCGCTTTGGCGAATACGCTCAGCGTTTGACACAAACCCGCTCAGCATTTTCAGAAATTGACTAAGATGGTTGGTTTGCCCAATTAAAGTTTCGCGTTCTTCTTCGCTACCTTTCAATAGCTTTTGGATAAAATCGGAAGGTCCATGAATCATGCCAGCTAACTACCAAGTTATTTTAATGGCAAGTATTCTAACATGAGCTGATTGACTGCGCATTAGCTTAATGCGCAGTCCTGTGAAAAGATTACTTAAAAGATCGTTGATATAAATCAAACATTTGCTGATGAATTTTAGGCGGTGCCGCCAAAATGCTTTTCGCACCTAAAAAGTTAGGGTTACCTTCAATCGTTGTTACCCAACCACCCGCTTCTTGGATCAGAAGCGAAGCAGCGGCGACATCCCATGGCTTCAATCCAAATTCCCAGAAGCCATCTAAGCGCCCTGCGGCCACATACGCTAAATCGAGTGCAGCAGCACCAGCTCGTCGAATGCCCGCACAGTTGGGGATCAAGCCTTTGAAGAAAGTAAGATATTGATCGAGATTTTCAAATTCTCGAAACGGAAAACCCGTTCCCAGCAAACCTGACTCCAATTTATCGAGATTGCTGACGCGCAAGCGGCGACCGTTCATTTGTACGCCTTGTCCGCGTGATGCACTGAATAGTTCATCGCGAACAGGATCATATACCACGCCGTGAATAATTTTATCGACCTGCTTAACCCCAATTGAAATACAAAATTGCGGGAAACCATGCAAGAAATTGGTGGTTCCATCTAAGGGATCAATAATCCATTGAATTTCATTGTCATCGCCTTCAAGGAGGCCAAATTCCTCGCCTAAAATGCTGTGGCTGGGATAAACACGCTTGATGGTGTCGATAATAATTTCTTCAGCAGCTTTGTCGACTTGTGAAGCAAAATCATTACGGCCTTTTTCAATAATCGTAAGACTATCGACGTTATCTTGTGCTCTTAAGATCATTTTGCCAGCGGCTCTGGCTGCCTTGACGGCGATATTCACCATTGGATGCATAATGTCGGGCCCTAATTTAAGTTTGGTGGCATTATACTCAAACAGCTAGCCCCTTGCTATGATATACCCTTTTATCAAGCAGATTAACAAAGTGAACCAACCAATTTCGATTGTTCTATGCCAGACTAGCCACCCCGGCAATATAGGCGCAACCGCTCGGGCGATGAAAAATATGGGTTTAGAGCAACTTGTGTTAATTGAGCCACTTAATTTTCCAAGTCCTACGGCTACTGAGCGAGCCAGTGGTGCAGATGACGTATTAGCCAATGCAAAGGTGTGCACCAGCTTAGAAGAGGGTGTAGCGCACTGCCAATGGCTGTTTGGAACCAGTGCAAGGTCACGCGCCTTTCCCTGGCCGCAGTTAACCCCTAAACAAGCAGCGCAGAAAATCCTTGAGTTTAGTAACAAAGGTGAAACTATTGGGGTGATGTTTGGAAATGAGCAATCTGGTTTGTCGAACGATCAATTACAACACTGCGATTTTCATATTGCGATACCATCTAATCCTGAATTTAGCTCATTAAATTTAAGCCAAGCCGTGCAAATTATTTCCTACGAAATTTATCAGGCTATTCTCAATCAAATTGAAATTAAACCAGCACCAATTACTGATTTTGGCACTAAAGCAACGCAAGAAGAAGTGGCAGGATTATTAGATCACTTTGAGCGGATTGCGGTTGAGATTGGCTTTTTGGATCCCAAACACCCTAAAAAATTGCTGCCACGTTTAAAGCGTTTGTTTGTCAAAGCACAGCTTGAAAAAGAAGAAGTGAATTTGCTGCGAGGGTTTTTGAAGTTGGCAACGCCGGCAAAGATATCGAAACCTTAAAATATCCTACGCCCCTACCGGGGCTTGGGAGTGGTGGGTGATACATTTACCCCACGTTCCGGCTGTCTTCGCTACGCTCAGACATGCCTACACGCGGGGCTAAATTCCTACGCAGCTACCGCTGCTAAAGAATATTTTTTACTCGATATAGCGTAATTCATAACCTTTAAGACTAAAAATGTTTCCTATGATCTAGGTTTGTATCTTCGTACGCTTCGCTGGGGAGAAAATAAAAACATATCTGTTCAGCGGCGGCAGCCGCGTAGGAATTTAGCCCCGCGTAAGAATGGAGCGCGTAGCGCGACATTCGCAGCGTGGGGTGACATGATTCCCCCCAATTTTAAGCCCTGGTAGGGGCGCAACATGCCCGCCTAAATGATACAAATGAAGCGGATTATTCTTTTTAAATAAAAAAGAATAATCCATGTCATTCCTTATGAAATATTGCCTGAAATATTTGCCAAATAACCCATGTTTAGTGGCTTAGTTGATGTTTTTTAAGATAAACTCCACGCTGATTTTATCTTAAAAGGTGTCAATACTTTGAATAAAGGTCCAAAAAAGAAATTTTTCCACGATCCAAAACTTGATGTTACGTGCAACGACCTAGGTTTGGCAGATGGACTTGTCGCTTTTGATGAGGATTTGCAGCAGCACAAATTTTGGAGCCCTGAGAAGAAGCCACAAATCGCTTCATCTTCAGTGCATGCAAATGACGAGCTGCGCAATGAGTTGCTCGCTAAAGCCATGAATGCAATCACGCATGCTCGACAGCTTGATAACACTTCTCATAAATCACTCAATCAAACAATAAAAACCAGTGTCATTCAGCAGATTGGTTTTGATGTTGAAGAGAAACCTAAAGCAAAACTATCCAGAAAATTATTTCAATAAAAAAACAAAGCAGTGAGGTATGCCTCACTGCTTTGGATCTTGTTACCTTATCTTCTAGTCGGTTTATTTGTTGTTGTATGGGTGTGTACATTCGCTGCTGGTGTAGCTGCTGAGGTTTGGGTTCTGCTTGCTGTCATACTGGGTGTGGCAGTTTGATCAAAACGTGTACTAGGCATGCTTTGTTGAGCTGGCGCTCTGCCCTTATCATTGTCATCATCATTTTCAGCACCCGTAGCAGGATTGGCTTGAAACAGATTCGGAAACATCGATTTAAAATAATTGGCTAAGAATTCTAAAAGCATCACGAGTAATTGACCAAATTCTGGATACTCAAGTGCGTAGCCATTCGAGCCATATCTGCGTTGTTTGTTGCGCGCGCTATTTGTCATTTGCAATTACCTTTTCAAAATCGTTATAAACAGAATAATTAGATAGCAAAAGCATATCAATCAAATTGCGGATAATACCGATGGAATGCTTTTATGCCTGATAAATGGAAGATTCTATTGTGGGTAGCTACATCAGCCTCTGCGATTAAAAAAAGAAGGACACCTTAATCTAAACAGGTGTCCTTTTTTTAATCGTTAATTAACCCTTAGGTGTATATTTAGTGACAATTTCAGCTATTTCCTTACCGAGAACTTTGTCTGCGACGCTGGTAAAGCGAAAACCAATTTGATATGCCGAAGTATAGGCATTAGGTTGGACATAGCTTTTTAGGTAGGGTACCCAAGCTTTGGCCGAGTCACAACCCAACTCATAGGCATCTTTGTTTTCCGTCATCCACTTATGCTTGTCTTTACGTGCCTCAATCGAAGCATGGTTAAATAAACCGTCTTGCACCTCGCTAATTCCGGCTACAACTGTAAATGCCAGTGCGCTCAGCATAATCGTTAAGCTTACAGACGCAGCAGCGGAGTAAAGAATGGCAGCAACAGATAAAGCTAGCAATAGCGCAACAATCAATGTTTTCATTCGCGCTTTAAAATCGACCGCTTTAGCTGCTGTCAAAATTTTTGCATCTAAAGGATTTTCGGAAGTATTTTTAGGTTGATCTTGATCCTTTAATGTCGCATCTGTTTTCGTTACGTCAACGGGGGCAGGAGTGGTTATCCCTATCTCAGCTGCTATCGCAGGATTTTTCGCTAAAAACCGCCCTAAGGGCTTTTCGCCGTCTTTGCGAATACCTTGACGCCGCTTTCCTTTAGCTTGTAAATCTTTATGAACTTCAAATAAGCGCTGTCCTTCAATGGTATTTAATGAGGCGATACGAACGCTGCGACGAGGCGCTGGTTTATCAAGTAGCGTTAAAATATTTTGTAAATAGTCGGTATTGGTTTTAGGGGATACCGCATGAAAACCGGTTTGACCTTCTTTTCGTGCTTGCAGAATATTATCCTCATCATCATCAATCAAGAAAACATTTTTATTGTCTGTGATCCCAAAATGTTGCTTCGCTCTTGCGATATGGCCACTTTTGCCTGCTTCTTGCGAAGGGGGAATGCCACTTTCAACGTGGATCTGTGCAATTTCCTCAGAATTAAGTCCCAATTTTTGTAAGGTGGGAACAATCACTTCAGGATATTCAGACCATGTGGTAATAGCGATGTGATGGCCATTACTTAAGATGGCACGAAATGTTGTTAGTAATAACTCTGCATTGAATATGCCATGGGAGTTGAGCAATGAAGCAATCTGTTCTGCAGTCGCTTTTCCTGATGGGACACTTAGGTTAAATAACGCATTATGAAAATGGCCATCAACCAGGGTATTGTCGAAATCAAAGCAGAAAAGGCGTGAAATAGGTTTTGTCATTTGGGTACTCCCCTAACAGCATTTGTGGCAATGGTGAAGGCTAACTTAAAGACAGGTGTCGCGCAAGATGGAAAAAGCCTTAGCGGCCCGTCTTCGCTGCTAAGGCAGCTTCGCCGGTCAAGATTCATCTGCGCGCACTGGCGCGCAGACTGTGTGTTTGTAATACCTTGGCCCCGCTACGCCAAGCGGCTTCGCCGGGCAAGATTCATCCGCGTGCTCCCGCACGCAGATGAATCTTGACTAATTTAGTCTGGTTTGGCATTCTGCGTGCAATTCTCCAAGGTAATATAAGTCATGAAGCTAACAACTAAAGGTCGTTACGCCGTTACTGCATTGGTCGACTTGGCTATCCATCAGCAAGACGAGCCTATGAGTATTTGCGATGTGGCATCACGCCACGGCATTTCGCCTACTTACCTTGAGCGCTTAGCCGGTATGTTACGTGCCAAAGGCTTATTAAAGAGCGTACGTGGTGCAAAAGGGGGCTATCACTTAGCCAAACCCGCAGATGAAATTACTGTGGCAGATATTATCCGTGCTGTGGATGAAAATATGGATGCTACTGCATGCCAGGGTAAAGCCAACTGCCATGAAGGCAGTGTCTGCATTACACACCACTTGTGGGATCGGCTCAACCAACAAATTATCGATTTTTTAACCAGCATTACCTTAAGTGATCTGATTAATGAGCCAAAGCTTTTATCACATAAAACCAAATCATTACCCTTACAATGGGTGGGCTTAAACCATGCATAATGCCATTTTAGTCTCCAGTAACCATGAATTCTCACAACCTTGCAGTATTATTCTTGCACAGCAGTTATTGCGCCAAGGTTTGGCAAAAATCGTGCAATTTTATCCGTTAACCGTACAATTTAAAGGCGAAAAGCCTGAAGATGATTTTGCGTTAACGATGACGACAGGAAATAAACCACCCAGGATGGATGTTGCTAAAAAAAGTCTGATAAGTGAAAGCCTTTAATGAATAAACAATTGTATTTTGATTATGCTGCCACCACGCCGCTTGATCCTCGGGTTATCGAGAAAATGGTCAACTGTATGCAGGTAGATTTTGGGAATCCTGCTTCACGTTCACATGCTTATGGCTGGAATGCGGAGCATTTAGTAGAAGAAGCGAGAGTTAATGTCGCGTCACTCATTAATGCCGATCCGCGTGAAATTGTCTGGACTTCTGGCGCTACGGAATCAATTAATCTTGCTATTAAAGGCGCTGCGCAATTTTATCAGCGCAAAGGTAAGCATATTATTACCAGTAAAATTGAACACAAAGCGACCTTGGACACTTGCCGCCAATTAGAGCGAGAAGGTTTTGAAGTAACGTATTTAGAACCGAACAAACAAGGCTTAATTGAGGTTGATAGCATTCGTAATGCTATCCGAGACAATACGGTCGTTGTTTCGATTATGCATGCCAATAATGAAATTGGTGTGATCCAAGATATTGAAGCCATCGGTAAATTAACCCGAGAAAAGGGCATTATCTTCCACGTGGATGCGGCCCAAACGGCAGGCAAAATAGCGATTGATATGCAAGCCAATGAAATTGATCTGCTGTCAATTTCTGCGCATAAGCTTTATGGCCCTAAAGGCATCGGGGCACTCTTTGTACGTCGTAAGCCTCGTATTCGCTTAAACCCGCAGATGCATGGTGGTGGTCACGAACGTGGTTTACGTTCGGGCACTTTGCCAACGCATCAAATCGTTGGCATGGGTGAAGCGTGCAAAATAGCGAAAGCCGAAATGGCACAAGAAGCCATTAAGATTGCTGCATTACGCGATCGATTATGGCAGGGCCTAAGTGATATTGAAGAAGTCCATTTAAATGGACATCCCACCAAGCGGTTACCCGGGATCTTGAATATCAGCATTAATTTTATTGAAGGCGAATCGCTGTTGATGGGGCTTAAAGATTTAGCGCTGTCATCAGGTTCTGCATGCACTTCTGCAAGCCTTGAACCTTCTTACGTATTACGTGCATTAGGGCTAAATGACGAGCTGGCGCACAGTAGTTTACGGTTTTCGATAGGACGCTTTACGACCGAAGCCGAAGTCGATTATGCAATTAAAGCGGTACGTAAAATTATTTCAAGACTTCGTGAAATGTCTCCATTGTGGGATATGCA
>CAZCXZ010000051.1:0-3583 GCA_964502705.1 Uncultured Candidatus Berkiella sp.
GTATTAAAACGAACGGAAAATCTGATGAAAATGGTGTAGGCGCGGTAATACTGAAAGATTCGGGAAAAACAGCAGGACTCAACATGTATTCGACTGCAATGACGGAACACCCCACCCATGAATTGATCGAAGAACCAACTCCGGCGCCTTTCGCGTCCGGCGTCGGCGCGTTGAGCTTTGCCTACCGGCATAGCCACGGGGACTATCCGCCCAACATGCTGGGCCAAGCGCAGCGGGCAGAGCGCAAGGCCGGGAAGCCAGGCGCTGCAGCTTCACCGATGGATGCGGCCATCCTGGCCGGCTGGGTGCGCAACGTGATCGAGGGGGGAAATGGATTCTCCGGCCTGCCCGAGCCCTACCGTAGCGTGATGCTGGCAAAGTTCAGCGTGGACAGCCGGCTGAACCTGAAGGCGAAGCTGGCCGTGCTCGAGTTCGTGGTGCAGCACGCGATGGGCCCAGGCCTGCACAAGCACCACCTGATCGACCTGTGCGTGCAGCGGTACTTCGGCGGCCGGATCTTGTGCACGGACGGCGTGCGCCGGCCCATCCGCCAGCACCAGATCGCCGACCAGTGCAACGTGAGCCAGCAGACCGTCAGCGCCACCTACGTGCGCATCAAGACGTGGCTGCGGGGCCGGGAGAGCGTGGCCATGGATCTTGTGGAGCACGACCTGCGCGCGCGCGGGATGATTGAATAAGGGGAAACCATGCAGACTTCAAAACTACGGCGACGAGGTGCCAGATGACGATGCGTAGCGACTTCGCCAGCCATTTGAAGCTGCGGTGCGTGGAGCCACAAAAGCGCATGTGCGGCGGGACTGGCCCGCGCTGGGTGGTCCACCGTTTCCCGATCAAGAGCGGCCTGTCGTTCTACTCGGTATGTCAGGAGGAACTGGCGCAGGCAGTCAGCCGGCCCTCAGCATTCTTGCGCTTGTTCAAGGCCGACGCAATCCAGCAAATGAAATCAGGAGATAGCAAATGATTGCAAAGAAGATCAGCATGGTGTGCGCCGCGGTCCGGGCGCTGTTCAAGCCGGCGCCCGCGCGCGAGTATGCCGACTGGACGCCGGAGGAAATCGCGCACCTCATGGACAAAGGACGAGCGCCCGTGGTGATCCATGGCGTCGACTGGGGCACGGTGGCCACTTCCAGCGCCGGCGCCGAGCATCAGATGAAATACGAGGCGGCGAATGCACAGTGGCTCGATGCAATGGAGAAGATGCGGAACAAGGACGTGGATTTTCCGGCCGAGGTGTTCGAGCGCGAATATCTCCAGAGCCCGCGTGCCACTATCGACCCTATGACGGGGCGGCGGTGGGAGCATCCATGAAAGGTGCGACAGCTGACGGCTGCCGAGTTCGAGGCGGAATATCCGGCGGAGTTCTCGAAGGTTTCGACCCCCCTTGAACCCACTGGTAAAAACGGGCCAAATTCACGTCAGTTTGAGTAGTGCTGGGACTGTCCCCAGCGCTAAGAGGCATGACCAACAGGGACTGAAACGCTGGTTTGACGGGTTAGCTTAACAAGCGCCATTGAGAGGCCTGCCGCTTATCTCAATGGGACACCATGCTCCGAAGGGCCGATCTGTTGGGAAAACCCGTTACGAATACACCCCGCAGGGGCTAACCGCGATGTAAGCGCGGGATGTAGTCATGGTGCCGGTCAGCTGCGCAAGGCGACCCGGACGAGTCAGGATGCTGAGCCCGCTTGCGCCATCGCCCCGTTTTCTATTGAGGTTTGTTAGCTCAGTGGTAGAGCAGCCCCCTGTCCAGGGGCAGGTCGACGGTTCGATACCGTCACAAGCCGCCAAGTTTTGTGATGTAGCTCAGTTGGTAGAGCGCCGGCCTGTTAAGTCGGATGTCCGTGGTTCGAGCCTACGCCTCACAGCCAGATCCGCTATGGCAAGGAACCCCGCCGCCAGCCACGGCAACAACCTGAAGGATCGACATGAAACGAAGTTTGTTTGCCTGGGCCGCGCTGGCCTGTATTGCCGTCGCCACCGCAGCCTACAGCCACGTTGTGGCGCCGATCGCTGCCTTCGCCGTGAGCGCGGGCAGCTGGGTGAAGCGAATGGCGCTGGAAGCCGTGAAACTCGCCGGCGGCGAAGACGAGGGTGAATCGCAGCCCGCGGTGATGCTCAAGCAGGCCAAGGCCTTTGTGCTGCGCCTGGCCAAGCGCGAGCGCCCCGAAGTCACGGGCTCATGGCGGATGTGTCCATCCACCTGATGGCCGGCCCACAAGGCCATTGACCAGAAAAAGCCCGGCGACCCCGGGCTTTTTGCTTTCAGGGATGCGGTCGTAGGCGTCCAGGGGGACCTCCTGCTGGAATCAGTCCTTCTGAACGCATCCCTGAAGGTGAGAGCGAGCGTGCCATGAAGCGGGCAGCACTAGGCCGACAGACCTGACGTGTGCTCGCAGAGGGGGAGCCCTCTGTCTCCAGCCAGCGCCACGAGGCGGGGTAGTCTGTCCATGGGTAGTGCCAAGCCCGCCGGTCCTCTAGCCCGGCGGGCTTTCTTATTTTGGAGAGGTGAGTTGCTATGGCTGCCAAAAAGCAAGCACCCAAGAAGAAACCCGCCCCAGTGGCAGCGCCCGCGCGCTCCAGGGTGGCAACGAAGGCCAAGGCGCCCGTAGCGGCGAAGCCGGCCGCAAAGACGTTCAAGCGCATCGAGCCGTTCAAGCGCATCGCATGCCCTATAGCGATCCCTGAAGAGTTCTTGGAGCCGGTAGGCGTGAGAGCGGAAGCGCCGAAGGCGAGGACGGCGAGAGCCCTGACGCCATCCGAAGAGCGCTTTGTCATCGAGTACATCGTGGACCTGAACGGCACCCAGGCCTACATGCGCACTTACCCGGACGCCAAGGAGCCATCGGCACGCGTTCAGGCTTCTCGCTTGTTAGCAGACCCTAACATTGCCGCCGCCATCCAGAAAGCCAAGGACGAGCGCGCCAAACGCACCGGAATCACGGCTGACCGGGCGCTGCAGGAGGTCTGGGGCATCTTGACCGCCGACGCCCGCGAACTGGTTGAGTACCGCGTTGGCGCCTGCCGTCATTGCTGGGGCGAGGACTTCGGCTACCAGCGCACGGCCCGCGAACTTGAGCGCGACCGCGCCAGGCACGAGGAAAAGGTGCGGAAGGGCGACGCTGAAGGTGACTTCGACGAGAAGGGCGGCGATGGCTTCAATGCCAACCGCGAACCGAACCCGGAATGCCCCGAGTGTTTTGGCGATGGCCATGGCCGCGTGATCCTGAAGGACACCAGCAAGCTGAGCCGGCAGGCTGTTTCGCTGTATGCCGGCGTGAAACAGACCAAGGAAGGGCTGGAGGTCAAGTTTCACTCGAAGGATGGAGCGGCTGAACGGATGTTCAAGCACCTGGGCTTGTTTGAAGTCGACAACAGCCAGAAGGTTGACCCGCTGCGCGAGCTGCTGCAGGGCCTGGGCGGCAAATCAGCCTTCCCGGTGGTGAAGGATCCAAGTGAGTAAAGGCATCGCGCTCGACTTTGTTCCGACCACGGCCGCGGAGTTGGCTGCGTGCCTGGCCGACTACAACTGGCGCGTTGGGTCCGGTTTCCTCTACAAGATTAT
>CAZCXZ010000051.1:3593-24185 GCA_964502705.1 Uncultured Candidatus Berkiella sp.
ATGGTGAAAGAGGATGAGGACGACGAGGGCACGATCATCCCCTTCAAGCCAAATCGGGCGCAGCGCCGCTTCCTGGCCCGCCTCTGGCACCGCAACATCATCCTGAAGGCCCGCCAGCTGGGCTTTACCACGCTGATCGCGATCTTGTGGCTGGACCACGCCCTTTTCAACGACAACCAGCGCTGCGGCATCATCGCCCAGGACCGCGAGGCGGCCGAGGTCATTTTCCGCGACAAGGTGAAGCTGGCCTACGAGAACATGCCGGCCAGCCTGCGCCAGGCTATGCCGCTCAAGCGGGACAGCGCCAGCGAGTTGCTGTTCGGGCACAACAACAGCAGCATCCGGGTGGCCACCAGCATGCGGTCGGGCACCATCCACCGCCTGCATATCTCGGAATTCGGCAAGATCTGCGCGAAGTTCCCTGACAAGGCCAAGGAGGTCATCACCGGCTCGCTGCCGGCGGTACCGCTCAGCGGCATCACGATCATCGAGTCCACGGCCGAGGGCCAAGACGGCGACTTCTACACCATGACCAACAAGGCCATGGCGAACGACGAGCAGGGCAAGGACCTGACCCAGCGCGACTACCGTTTTCACTTCTACCCGTGGTGGGACGAGCCCAAATACCGCATTGAAGCGGCGAACGTCATCTGCACCGACAAGGATTTGGCCTACTTCGCCGAGGTCGAAGCCGCCATGAGCACGGTGCTCGACGAACAGCAGCGCAACTGGTACATCGCCACGCGCGACTCGGACTTCAGCGGCGACCCGGAAAAGATGTGGCAGGAGTACCCGAGCACGCCCAAGGAGGCGTTTCAGGTGTCCACCGAGGGCACGTACTACGCCGAGCAGCTGTCACAGGCGCGCAAAGGCGGCCGAATCGGTTTCTTCCCGCACGTTGACGGCATCCCTGTCAATACGTTCTGGGACATCGGCGCCGGCGACGGCACGGCGATATGGCTGCACCAGCGCATTGGCGGTGAGAACCGCTTCATCGGCTTCATCGAGGGCTGGGGCGAGCCCTACAGCTATTTCACAGGTGAGTTGCGCAAGCTGGGCTACGAATGGGCTGTCCATTACCTGCCACACGACGCTGGCCACAAGCGCCAGCAGGGCGACCAGGTGGTGGCGCCGATCGACGAACTCAGCAAGTCCGAATTGGGCGGCCGTTGGGACATCGTGCCGCGTGTTGGCGACGTGATCCACGGCATCCAGGCCACGCGGTCGGTGTTCGGTCAGTGCACGTTCCACGAAGCCACGACCAAAGCCGGCTTGATCCACCTTTCCCGCTACCGCAAGCAGTGGAGCCCGCGTCTTGGGTGCTGGAGCCAGATCCCGCTGCACGACGAGCACAGCGAAGCCGCCGACGCCATCCGGCAGTTTGGCCAGGGCTACACACCACCGCGAATCCTTCAACGAAAAACCTCACGCAAACGCAGCTGGAGAACCACATGACCAAGCGTGTATTGACGGTGACCGTGGCCGTTCAGGTCCACCTCGACGACGACAGCCGCCGCGGCGTACCACTGGTAGAGGACGCGCTGCAGCGTGCGCTGGTGCTGGGCCTGCTGGAGGGCAACCCCAAGGCCGGCGACAGCAACAGCTTCTTGGCGAATGACGGCTCCGGACCAGTGCCGGCCCACGTCGAAATCACAGCAGTTTCAAACACTCACGAGGCCTGACCATGACCGAATCCCCATCACTCCTTGGCCCACGCGGCACTCCTTACGTCGAACTGGGCGGTGAACGCTGCTGGAAGCAGTACACCAAGGGCGACATGACCTGCAGCTTGCAGTGGATCGACCTGCAAAAGCAGGACCCCGAGTTCCCCGAGGACGGCCCGATCCCGTGCATGTGCCTGTTTCACAGCTTCAGGCGCATGGACACGGGCGCGCACGTCATCCCGCAGCGCTATGCCTACCTCTACGGCGCCAGGGAGGGCAAGCCGACCGCCCACTTCTACCGCGCGGTGGTCGACGCCTGCGAAACCGTGGGCTTTGACCGCAACGACAAGGCCGCGCGGCACCGAATGATGGACCTGGTGCTGGAGGCGCTGCCCGAGCTGATCCTGATGCCTAGCGACCAGCCGAGCGCGCTGGAGATTCAAGCCCACCGCCAGGGCATTGAGGCCTCTGTGACCATCAACGGCCGCAAGGCGCACGAAGAAAGGATCTGACATGTTTGAAGCGCGTGCACCCAAGGCCAAGGGCGGCCGGCCAGCCGAGGAAGAAGCCCCGAAGGAGACAGCCGACGAGGAACTGAAGCGCCGGCATGGCGTGCTCATGGAGTTGCTGGAGGATGAGGGCGAGCGCCAGGCGGAAGAGCGAATTCAGATGGCCATTGACGAGGACTACTACGACCACCTGCAATGGCGGCCAGAGGATGCCGAGGTGCTACTGGAGCGCGGCCAGGCGCCCGTGGTGTTCAACGAGGCGCGCCAGACCATCGACTGGATCTGCGGCATGGAAAAGCGCATGCGCAAGGACTACAAGATCCTGCCGCGCGAAGAGGGCGACGAGGCCGGCGCCGAGCTCAAGACCAAGCTGGTGAAGTACACCGACGACGTGAACCTGACGCACTGGCAGCGCAGCAAGGCCTTCAAGCAGTCCACGGCCGCCGGCTTGAGCTGGATCGAGGAAGGCATCAACCCGGACCCCGAAGCCGAAATGATCTATTCCGGCACCGAGGACTGGCGCAACGTGTTCCGCGACTCGCGCAGCCGGGCACTGGACTACAACGAGGACGCCCGCTACCTGTTTCGCCGCAAGGTGACCGATCTGGACTATGCGATCGCCTTGTTGCCAGCCAAGGCCGAGTACCTGAAGAACAGCTCCTACGAGTTCACCGAGAACGACGGCGAATCCGACATCTGGTACCTGGGCGAGAAGCTGACAAACGCCAGCGAAACCCAGTGGACCGACACGTCGGCGCGATTTGGCGACCGTGCGGCCTATGTGAAGCGCAACGGCTACTACGATTCCGGCCGCCGGCGCTCCGTGGAGCTGCTGGAGTGCTGGTACCGCGTGCCTGAGTCGGTCAAGGTGTTCAGCGAGGGCCCGATGCACGGCAAGGTTTTCGACCCGAAGGACAGCACCCATGTGGCGGCCGCAGTCGGCGTGCGCATGTATTCCACGGTGAAGATGCGAATGCGCGTGATGATCTGCACCAAGGAACAGCCGCTGTGGGATGGCCCGAGCCCGTTCAAGCACAACAAGTTCCTGCTGGTGCCATTGTGGGGCTATCGCCGCTTCCGTGATGGCCAGCCCTATGGCCCGATGCGTGGAATGCGCGACATTCAGGACGACACGAACAAGCGTCGGTCCAAGGCGCTGCTGGCGCTGTCTTCCAACCGCATCGTGATGGATGACGATGCTGTTGAAGATGTAGAAGAGCTGCGGGAAGAGGCAGCGCGACCGGACGGGATCATCGTCAAAAAGGCCGGCAAGACCTTGACGTTCGAGAAGAACATGGCCGATTTCACCGGCAACCTCGAGCTCGCGGCCCAGAACACCCAGCTGATGCGAAACAGCGGCGGTGTGACAAACGAGAACCTGGGGCGCGACACCAACGCGCAGTCCGGCATTGCGATCGAGCGCAAGCAGGACCAGGGCTCGCTGACCACATCCGAGCTGTTCGACAACCTGATGCTGACCATCAAGATTGCCGGGCAGATCCGGCTATCCCACATTGAGCAGTTCTGGACCGAAGAGAAAGCTGTGCGCATCGTGGGTGACAACAAGCCCATCGAGTGGATCAAGATCAACCAGTTTGACCCAGCTACCGGGCAAATCCTCAACGACATCACGGCGACGCAGGCCGACTTCATGGTGGACACGCAGGATTACCGCGCCAGCCTGGCCCAGGCTGCGCTGGAGCAGATGTTCGACCTGCTTGGCAAGATCGCCACCTTCGCGCCGCAGGTGGTGCTGGCGGTGCTGGACCTGATGGTGGAATCGGCCGACATCAAGAACAAGGACGAGTGGGTCACACGCATCCGCAAGCTGAATGGCCAGCGCGACCCCACCAAGCCGCCCACACCCGAGGAAATGGCTGCCGAGAAGGCCGGCAAGGAAAAGCAGGAAGCGCGCGAGGCTCTGGACTTCCGCGCACTGAAAGCCAAGGTGGAGGAAACCGAGGCGAAGGCCAGGGTCTACGACGCCGACGAGGTGTTCCGCCGCGTCGAAACGATGTTCCAGGCGCTGCAGGCGGCCGGGCTGCTGGCCGCAACACCAGGCGCTGCGCCGGCGGCCGACGCCATCACCGCATCGGCTGGCATGAATGACGCCCAGGCCGGCGGCATGCAGCAGGTCGCGCCAGCACAGCAGCCTCAATTGGCGCTTCCGGCCATGAACGCACAACCCCAGCCCGAGGCCGCGCCAGTCGCAGGCGGGCAACCAGTTTTGTAACCACGCCCACAGGGCAAAAGGAGAGCGCTATGAACGACGCAATTTCAGCAAGCCCGGTGAGCGATCAGCCCTACGAAAAGTGGCGCGCAAAGGATGACATGCGCACGGTGCTCGAGGCCGAGCGCATCAAGAAGGATCCAGTGCGCATGAAGCACGTCAAGCGTGCCGCCAAGGAAGAGCTGTCCGAACTCAAGGCCATGCAGGACCTGGCCAAGGGCTGAACCGATTTTTTAACCACGACAGGAGAGCAAGATGCTTGACGGATTCAACGAAGAAGACTTGAAGGGCTTGAGCGCTGCCGAACGCGCCATCATGCAAGCGGGCGAACCAGGTGACCCTGACACCGCGGAGCTCGAGGCGCTGGCCAGCGACGATGACGCTGGCGCCGAAGGTGCGGCCGCGGCAGGTGCTGATGGCGCCGACAAGGGGAAACCAGGCGAGAAGGATGGCGCCGGTAAAGACGGCGCCGATGGCAACGACAAAACCGATCCCGACGAGGAAAACGACGACGCTACCGACACCGGTGTGACGTTCACACCTCAGACGCCGGCGGACGCCGACAAAACACGCGAAGCCCTGATCGCGCGCAAAGACGAATCCTTCCAGAAGCTGATGGACGGTGAAATCGAGCCAGGCGAGTACCAGAAGGTGGAAAAAGAGGTGAACGGCGAGCTCGAGAAGCTGCTGCAGGCCTCCATCACCGACAACGTGACATCGACGATCGAGCAGTCCAACAAGGCCAAAGCCTGGGCTGCCGAGGTCGACACGCTGGTGAAGACCGCCAAGGCTGAAGGGCTGGACTACAAGGGTGACGACAAGTTGCTGACCGAGTTCAACCGGCTGGTGAAGGTGTTCGGCGCCGAGGCGAACGAGGCCGGCATGTCGGACGATGGCTTGAAGGCGTCCAAGTGGGCGCTGCGCCAGGCGCATGAAACCATGCAGCGACGGCACGGCAAGGCGCCAGCAGCGGGTGCGGCAGAAACTGGCGCAGAGGTCAAGCCGAAACCGGGCCCACGCGGCAAACCTGACCTGTCCGGCATCCCGCCGAGCCTGGGCAAGGCGCCGATTGCAGCTGACGCCAACATCGCCGACGAGTTCGCGCACCTTGAAGGCTTGACGGGCGCGGCGCTGGAAAAAGCAGTGGCACGGCTGACCCCTGAACAGGCTGACAGGTACCTGGGATGAGCGACAAGCGTGTTCTGACGAGGAATATGCGGGTCGGCGAAACCTTGTCGTTTGACAACGGGCGCATCGTTTTGCGCCTGGAGGAACGCACAGGCAGATCGTCGGCCCGCATCCGCTGCGAACTCAGTGAAGACGTGGTGGTGGCCAAGCCGGGCACAGGCCCGAGCGACCCGAAGAACACGCCCAGTGTGGTGCCGACAACATAGAAATCCGAGGGGCCTTGTAAATCGCTTTGCGTTTGCATAATCTCGGAGTTCTTATATCTGCCGATTGACGTTGGCAGGGCCGCCGGGGCAAACCGGAATATGCGCAAGAGCGCTTTTTCAACTTTGTTTGAAGGAGTGCGTAATGCGTACATTGATCGGTGTGAACGACCGCCAAGCGGTCAAAAAATGGGCCACCATGCTTTCGGTGGCCGTCAACAAGGCGAGCTACTTCGCTCGCAAGATGACCGGCGAGGGCAAGGACTCCCGCCTCCCCATCCAGCGTATCGACGATCTTGAACAGGGCCCCGGCGACGAGGTGACTGTTGACCTGCTGATGCCCATGAACATGGAGCCAGTGGTCGGCGAAGAAACCCTGGACGGCAAAGAACAGCCGCTGAAGTATTACACCGACCGTCTGCGCATCGACCAGGTGCGCGGTGGTGCGGATCTGGGCTCGCGCATGACCAAAAAGCGCACCCTGCGCAACCTGCGCCAGGACGCCAAGCGCGTGTCCACCGACTGGTGGAAGCGCCTGATGGACGAGCTGTACTTCATCTACCTATCCGGTAGCCGCGGCACCGGCACGGGCTACGTGTGGTCTGCCAGCAACCCGTTCTTCAACGTGAACACACTGACTGCACCGGACAGCCAGCACATCATGTACGGCGGCACCGCGACCAGCAAGGCATCGCTGACCAATGCGGACGGCTTCACGCTGCGCCTGATCGACAAGGCCATCGCCAAGTCGGAAACCATGGGTGGCGACGGCACGGATGAACTGTCCATGCTGCCTATCGACATCGAGGGTGGCGAGCACTACGTGGCACTGCTGCACACGTACCAGTTCGACAGCCTGAAGTCGAGCACCGCGACCGGCCAGTGGCTGGACATCCAGAAGGCTGCTGCATCTGCTGAAGGCCAGAAGAACCCCATCTTCACCGGCAATCAGGGCATGTACGCCAACGCGATCATCCACAAGCATCGCAACGTCATCGGTTTCAGCGACTACGGCGCCGGCACCAACCTGCCGGCCCGCCGCGCTCTGTTCCTGGGCTCGCAGGCCGCTTTTGTGGCCTACGGTTCGGACGAGGGCGACACCCGGTTCAGCTGGACCGAAGAAGCCAAGGACCACGGCAACAGCGTGGCCATCGGTACGCACTCGATCATGGGTGTGAAGAAGGCGACCTACAAGTCCAAGGATGACTCTGTTATCCGCGACTTCGGCGTGATCGCCATGGACACCTACGCGGTGGATCCGAACGCCTGATGACCAGGCCGGGGGGCAACTCCCGGCCAGTCAAGCCCATTCACAAATTGCCCCAAGGAGTCCGTTATGACCAAGTATTACACCGACGCGGCTACGAACAAGAAGCCCGTCCCCCAGCCCTTCGATGCCTCTGTCCTGCAGGTGGCGATCGACGTGGCTTTCCCGGCCATCAACTATGTGGCGAACGAGCTGCACCAGTTGATTGAAATCCCTGTCGGCGTGCAAGTGGTGGATTACTCCATTCACTTCCCCGACGTCGACAGTAACGTCACCCCGACGCTGGTTTCGAGCATCGGTACCGAGAACGCCGGCGGCACGGACCTCGATGTGGTCTGGGACGCTGCGATGACCGCGGGCCAGTCTGCCGCCGTCGTGCGTGCCGCGACCGCGAACTGCGCACAGCAGGTGACCACGGCCGCCCGGAAGGTGGCGCTGAAGTTCACCGCGATCGCCGCGACCTATGCGGGTTCTGGCAAGACAGGCCAGGTCATTCTGCATCTGCGAGGCTGATAACCCGCAGACCATCGAGCGGGCCACCTGATCCCAGGCGGCCCGCTTTTTCACATTTTTATTGGAGTGCAAGATGCTAATTCATGCTTATCGCCGCAATGCGGCCGTCACGGTTGATACCGGTGTTGGTGAGGTGGAGTTCAAACCCGTTGCTGGTGGAGACATCGTTGGCGAGGCTACCGAGGCCCAGGCCGCTGTCCTGCTGAACATCCCCGAGGCCTACAAGGCCCACGGCCAGGCTCAAACCGCGGCGAAGGCGCCCAAACAAGCCGCCGCACCAGCGCCGGCGCCGGCTCCTGTGCCACCTGCAGCTGGCGCCAGTGACGCCGACGAGGACCGCGGAAAAGGCAAGCCGTTCTACCTGCTGGGCGAAACCGCCGCGGACGACATCGACCTGGGCCCCATGTCCATGGCTGAGCTCAAGGCCTTCGCCAAAGCCAACACCTTCTCGGTGAAAAAAGCGTGGACCGAAGAAGAGCTGCGAAAAAACCTGTTCGACACGTTCAACCCTGCGGAGTAAACCGTGGCGACCGCGCAGGAAGTCATCGACCTGGCCCGGATCCCGCTCAACGATGCCGACAAGGATCGTTATCTGGACCCGGACCTGCTGCGTTTTCTGAACGCAGGCCTGCGCACGCTCAAGAAAAACCGCCCAGACCTGTTCATCGGGACCCTGGGTACCCCATTTGTGGCGCTGGCGCTGGGCGACACCCTGCCGACGCCAGACCACGTTGACCAGGCCATTGCCGACGCGCTGACGGCGCGGGCAATGACGGTCGACACTGAAGACACGGAGCGCGTAGGCGCCTTCTTCACCCTTGCCGCGGGGCAGCTATGAAGCTCTGGACCGAGTTCTACGACACCCTGCTTCCCGATGTGCCGGGCTGCAACCCAGCCATGGCCAATGTGGCCCTGCGCCATGCCGCGCGGGAGTTCTGCGAGCGTACCAAGGCATGGGACGAGTGGCGCGGCCCACAGCTGACGGTGGCCACAAGCATCCAGTACGACTTCGACATCGGCACCGGAGAAGAGGTGGTCAAACTGTTGGGCGCTACCCTGGCCGGCAATGACCTTGAAGTCCGTTCCGTCAACGACATGCCAAACAACTGGCAGACCGCCTCCGGCAGCTTGAGCGGGATCCTGACGCAGGACCGCCGGACGTTCTATGTCATTCCGCAGCGCGAGGCCGGCTTGGAAATCAAGACTCGCGTGGCCCTGAAGCCATCAAACAAGGGCACGGGCGTGTCGGATGAACTGTTTGCGCACTATCTCGAGGACATCTGTGTGGGTGCCCGCGCACGGTTGCACGCCAGCATCAAGAAGCCCTACACCGACAAGGACGCGGCTCTGTTGTGCAAGGCCGAATTCAGCGCACGCATGGCCAAGGTTGCGCGCGCCGTCGAAAAATCTTTCTCCCGTGTGCCCCGACGTGTGAAGCCCAATTTCTTTTAAGGCCTGCCATGACGCAACCAGGCGAATACGACTTCACCATCTACCAGGGCGCCACGTTTTCACGCACCGTGGTGTGGAAGGACTCGCTTGGTGCGCTGGTGGACCTGACGGGCTACACCGCGCGCATGCAGATCCGCTCGAGCGTGCGCAACCCCGAAATTCTGGTGGCGCTGACCACGGAAAACGGCGCCATCACGCTGGGCGGCGCTGCCGGAACGGTGGATCTGCTTCTGACTGCCACGCAAACGGCTGCGATCGCCGCGCGCGCTGGCGCTTATGACCTCGAACTGGTGGATGCTGCTGGCGCCGTGACGCGCCTGCTGTATGGCGCCGTGGAAATCAGCCCGGAGGTAACGCGGTGACTACGGTTGTCGAAGAGCCGGGCGGCATTGTTGTCGTCAAGGAAGTTCCTGCCGCTGAGGTTATTCATGTGAACTCGCCTGGGCCAAAAGGCGACAAGGGCGACGTCGGCGACGTGAACCCCGACATGCCTATCATCCTGGCCGCAGCAGAGGACGCCCGCGACGCCGCCCAGATCGCAGCAGCCGAGGCGGCCGGCGAGGTGGTTTCGGTACAGGCCGAGCTGGATGCGCACATTGGGTCTGGCGGTGCGTCTCACGCAGCCGCAGTGGCCGGGGGCGACGCCGGTTTCATGACCGGCGCTGACAAGACCAAGCTGAACGGGGTGGCCGCAGGCGCTACCGCCAACAGTTCCGACGCAACGCTACTGGCGAGGGCGAACCACACGGGGACACAGCTCGCCAGTACTATCAGCGACTTTGACTCTGCCACCGGCCTGCCCGACGTCACTGGGAGACCCCTGCACCTTCTGCGCGTCAAAGCCGACGAGTCAGGCTATGAGACGCGCACGCCCACCGAGGCGCGCAGCGACATCAGCGCGGCCGAAAACAGCCCAGGGCTAATTGGGTATTTCCCATTTTCATCCGCTCCTACAGGGTGGCTAAAAGCCAACGGCGCCCTTGTGTCTCGTACAACCTACGCTGCCTTGTTTGCGGCAGCGAACGCCGACGGTTTGGTTTCCGAGGCAACATGGGCCGCGACAAGCTGGGGGCGGTTCGGCGACGGCGACGGCTCCACGACTTTCCGCTTGCCGGATCTCCGAGGTGAGGTACTTCGTGGGTGGGACGATTCGCGCGGAGTTGACTCGGGCCGTGCGCGAGGTACGTCGCAGCTTGACGCTTTTCAAGGGCACAAGTTTCAGTACCTCACGGCGCAGGCTGGTGCGTCGGCAACTATTTACCCGGTCATTGTAGGGCCGTTTAACGCTGGCACATACGTGGACAGGTCGCCTGATGGCTCCTTAATCATCACGGACGGCGTGAACGGCACTCCGCGCACCGCCGCTGAAACGCGCGCTCGCAACGTGTCCTCTCTCGCCTGCGTCAAATTCTAGGAGGCAAGAATGACTCTGCTCAAGAAGACGGTTTACCAGACAAGCAGCGATGGGGTTTACGTTGGCGAGGCGGAGGCGGATGAATCACCGCTGGAGCCTGGTGTTTTCTTGATCCCCGCCCACTGCACTGAGCTGCAACCCCCAAGCGTTCCGCCAGGCAAGCGATTGAAACTGGTCGCTGGCGAGTGGTTGCTGGAAGATATTCCCCAATCCCCACCCGAGCCAGAGCCGACGCACGCTGAACTTGTTGAGAAGGTTTTAAGCGAGGGCAGGGTCTTGAGGGCGGAATTATTCAAGTTGGCAGATGGGCTACAAGCCTCGTTTTTGACCCTCGGGAATATGGATTACGCACTGGCGCTTGAAACGTACAAAGAGGGGCTGCGCAACGCAACGCTGACTAACCTCAGCGGCGCGACGACAGAGGCTGAGATGCGCGCCATCCTGGGTGACGTGTACGACACCCTCAAGGGCGCTTTGCCGCCCGCTGTGAAAGTTAAGTTTTACCAGACGCTGCAATGAGTCGCACAAAAATCATCTTCCGCGGCCTGGTGCTGCTGTGCCTGCTGCTGCCTTGCCTGGTGGCCGGTTTCTTCCGCTTCCTGTGGATGTTGGTCGCCGGCGAGGCTGACGCTGCCAAGCGCACCCTGCGCGCCTATGACATGGCGGCTAATGCCAGCGCGCTCGCCGGCAACCCGTTCGAGACCATGAGCAGCCACTGCGGCAGGGTGCGGACAACATGGTGGGCGCGTGGGGTCATCTGGATCACCGACAAGGTGGACCAGCCGGGCCATTGCGTGGGGGCCAATGCCAAAGAGCAACCGCTGCTGGACCTGATCGAAAAACATCGTTCTAGTCAATGAGAGCTACGTCATGAATCCAGAAGACATTGAAAAGGCCGCTCCAGCTCTGAAGCTCGCCGCTGTGTGGGCTTTGGTTGGGGTGTCCACGTTGGAGCAGGCCGCGGCTTTTGCTTCGCTGGTGGCCGCCTGCCTGGCCGGGTTCTACACTTTTCTGCTGATTGCACAGTGGTTTGTAAAACATTTTTGGAAGCCGCTGTTTACGCATTTTGGCTGGTTCGGCTTCAAGCGTCGCATCATGACCTTGGAAGAAGACGCAGCAAAAGAGGCAGACGAATGAGGGCCCGCATTGTCGTCGCCTCTTTGAGCCTGAGCGCGGCAGCTTTTGTCGCGCTTGTCAGTTCCGAAGGCTACACCGACCGCGCCATCATACCGACCAAGGGGGACATCCCGACGCTAGGCTTCGGCTCGACCACCGGCGTCAAGATCGGCGACACCACCACGCCCGTTCGCGCCATCCAGCGCGCTGCGAAAGAGCTGGACACAGTGTACGAGGCGGCGGTGAAGCGTTGCGCACCAGTGCCCATGCACCAGGCTGAGTACGACGTGTATGTGGACATGACCTACAACATAGGACCCGCCGCGTTCTGTAGCTCCACCATGGCCAGCAGGCTTCGTGAAGGTGATTACGCCGGGGCCTGCAATCAGATCTTGCAGTGGAAGCGAGCGGCCGGCTACGACTGCTCGACGCCTGGAAACAAGCGGTGCTGGGGCCTGTGGGAACGCCGCCTGCAATCCCACGCGAAGTGCATGGAGGCCCAAAAATGACCATTTCCATCACGACATGGATTGCTGCCGGCGTCATCGCCGTTGCTGTGACCACCGCTGGCGTACAAACCGTGCGCCTTGCCAGCGAGAAAGCTGCCTTCGCCGAGGCACGCGCGACCTGGGCAGATACCCGGGCTGAGGCCGCGCGGATTCACGCCAAAGCCGAGAGCGTGGAGCGCGAGGAAGAAAACCGCCGTCAACAGGAGAAAGACCATGCCATCCTTGAAGCAAAAACCAAACTCGCTGCCGCTACTGATGACCTTGTGCTCGCTAATCGCGCTGCTGTCAGCATGCAGCACGCCGCCAAAGCCGCTGCAGAGCGCGCCCGTCGTGCCTGCCAGAGTGCCGCCGTTGGCACCGGAGGGACGCCAGCCCAAGACCCCGCCGGAGTGCTTGCCGACGTGCTTGAAAGCGTTAACACGCGAGCGGGAATCCTGGCAAAAATTGCTGGAGAACGCGGGATTGCCGGGGAAACCTGCGAGCGGTCCTACGACTCGCTGATCCCAGGCGCCGCCAAATAAAAGAAGGACATCCCCATGGGCCAGAAAATACCCAATAACGCGCATGCGTTGCTATTTGCAAACATTTCCGCCGTCGACACGTCGCTGACGGTTGAGGCAGGGAAGGCGGATTCGTTTGCCGTCGCTGACACCACCGACTGGCTGACGCCCAGTGACTGGTTTCGGGCTACGATCGAGGACGCCGCCGGAAATATTGAAATTATCAAGGTCGGCACACGAGCATCTGGCAGTGGTGTGTTTTCCGTCATTCTGCGGGGGCAGGAAGGTACAACGGCCAGGGCATTTGCCGCCGGGTCTATTGTCGAAACGCGGCTGACGCAGCTCGATTTGGAAACCATCATCAACGCGCCGGCTGTGTTCGCGCCGTCGATGGTGCCCGTTGGCGGCATCACCATGTACGACGGCGTGATCGGTGATCTGCCCGCAAACTGGAAAGTCTGCGACGGGACGGGCGGCACTCCAGACCTGCGCGATAGATTCATTGTCGGAGCCGGGACGGCCTACGCGGCCGGCGCCACCGGCGGGTCCAAAGACGCCATCGCCGTGGCGCACGGGCACACCGCGACCTTTACAGGAGGCGTGTTACCTCCCCACAACCACACTATTACTGACGCGGGCCATGCGCACTCTTACACCGGCTTGTTCCAAAACTACGGCGCACCCGGCGGTGGCTCCAATGTTTTAGCCGAGGCCGGCTCCACTGGCACTACAACCAATACTACCGGCATCGCGCTCGCGGCTACATCTGCCGGCACACCCACAGGCACCGTGGCGGTGTCAGATGCCGGAGCATCTGGTGTTGATAAAAACCTGCCGCCTTACTACGCACTGGTGTTCATCAAGCGCATGTCATGACAGCTCTTCACGTCAAACCCTTTCGTGGCCAAGTGCCGCGGTTGAGCGATCGCCTGATTGGTGCGAATCAGGCCGTTGCCGCTCTTAATTGCCAGATCACTGCTGGCCGTCTCGACCCGTTGATGGGTCCGGGTTTGGTCCATACGTCGCTGGCCAGTTCAATCGCCACCATTTACCGCTACCGGTACAAAGGTGCGGACAACTGGCTGGTGTGGTCCCGTGTGGTGGATGTTGTCAAGTCGCCGACCGCCCAGGATTCACTGGGCCGGGTCTACTACACCGGCGACGGCGACCCGCGCATGACGACCTACGATCTTGCGATCGACAGCGCGCCATATCCAACAGCCTTTTATGCCCTGGGCATTCCAGCCCCGTCTACTGCGCCAGCGCTGATCGTCACCGGAGGTGTTGCGCCAGTGGAAACACGGGCCTACATCTATGTTTTCCGCAATGCTTTTGGCGAGGAATCTGGCCCGAGTCCTGAAATCGTGGTGTCCGGCAATATAAATGGGAGCTGGGATCTGAGTGGCATGGAGACTGCGCTGCCAAACAGTGGAACCATCAGCGCCGCCGCGACGGTGTCCACTGGTGTGGTTGAAGTGACCCTGGACACAGTGCGTGGCCTGATGCAGCACGAAGAGGTGACATTTTCCGGTGTATCAGGCATGACCGACCTGAACGCCACCTTTGCGCTTTTGTCCGTGGATGCCGGCGCCAACAAGGTAACAGTTGAACTCGACACCGCGCAGGTCTATTCTGGAGGCACCGATACCTGGGCCCGCGTGGCGCCGCACAATGTTACCGGCATGACGAAAGTAATCAAGCGCTCAATCGGGAGCGAGGATTACAAGCGAGTGGCGGAGATCCCGGTGGCCACCACCACGTACAGCGACATCATCCTGACCAGCGCGCTGCAGGACGACACGCAGCAACTGGACAGTTTCCCACCGCCAAAGAACCTGCATAGCCTGGTGGTGCTGGCGAATGGCGCTATGGCCGGCCTTGCTGGAAACGAGTTGTGTTTCAGCGAGCAATACAAGCCGTATTCCTGGCCCCTGGCCAACCGCTATTCCTTCGCTGGCAAGGGGGTCGCTCTGTGTGCGGCTGAAAACTCAGTGATTGTGCTGACAGAAAACGATCCTATTGTCTTCACGGCGACGACGCCCGAGGCCGCCAGCCCGGCGGGCATGAATACATATGCTCCGTGCGTTTCCAAACAGAGCGTGGTGGACATTGGTGGCGGGTGTCTCTATGCAGGCCATGACGGCCTGTATTTGGCGACGCCAGCCGGCGTGCGGAACATCACCAATGACCTGTACCGCAATAAGGAGTGGTCGGCCATGGTGCCGACCAGTTTCAAGGCAGCATTTTTTGATCAGCGTTACTACGCTATGCACGACACACTGGACGGCAGCACGTCCAAAATAATGATGCTCGACCTGTCAGAGCCCGATAGCATCGTTGAAATTGACGAGCGAGTTGACGTTCTGTACCTGAATCCGCTTGATGGCAATTTCTACATGGTCAAAGGCAACAAGATCTACGCCTGGAATGTAGACGACACCAACCGATACTTGAGTTATTGGGCCAGCCGTGAATATCAGTTGCCTGCCCCGGTCAACTTCAACTGCGCCCAGGTGCACGCAGATTACGGCGATATTCTTCCGATCAACACGGTCATCTTGCAGGAAAATATCGCTCTTCTGGCTGACGCCGACGACGTGAACGGTGCCCTGTGTGCCGCACCTGTAAATACTTTCGCCGTCAACGGGTCAGCAATTCAACCAGTGCCGCAGGAGACACAGAGAAAGGTGCAATTTTCTCTGCGAGTGGACGGCGCTCTAGTCTTCACGAAGCAGCTTTCTTCAGACAAGCCGTTCAGGTTGCCCAACGGGTTCAAGTCCGAGCTTCAGGGTTTCGCTATTACCGCGTCCGTTCCAGTGCACAGTGTGTCCATTGCTCAATCTGAACGCGAACTTGGGCAGATGTCGCTATGAGGAAGCCCGCGTCCATCCCTGCGGTCAGCAGCGGCAACCGGTCGGTCGACAAGTTCGCGGCCGTGATGAAACAAAACATGGACTGGCTGACGGGGCAGCAAGGTAACGCGCCGGCGCTCAAGGAATTGCCAGAAACCGCGACCCTGACCGAGGTGATTGCCCAGCAAAACCGTATCGTGCAGCGCCTGGGCTGACGCGACCCCCCTTTTATTCGCAGCTTGAAACGACCACAATTTATGAATGACGTTGACAGCTGCTTTGCTTCGAGAAAAACTGCATTACAGCCTAATCACAGGTCAGTTTTACTGGCGCGTGAAGCCAAACACGAAAATTGCCGAGAACTCGCTGGCGGGAAGCATCAACTACAAAGGGTATCGAGTTATTGGGCTGCTGGGGAAAACATTTAAGGCCCATCGACTGGCCTGGCTTTATGTGACAGGCGAATGGCCTAAATCTCAGATAGATCACAAAAACTGCATTCGTGACGACAACAGTTGGTTGAATATCAGACAGGCAGACGAGGCTCTAAATTCACAGAATCGGCGACGGGCGCACAAGGACAGCAAGACCGGGATATTGGGTGTTTCTCCGAAGGGTGATATTTTTGTAGCGCAGATTTGCTACGAAGGACGGCAGCGGAAGTTAGGGGAATTTGAGTTGGCGAGTGATGCCCAGGCCGCCTACCTTGCGGCCAAGCGGGTTCACCATGAAGGGTGCACGATCTGATGCGCCAACAGCTTATTCATGCCCTTGCCGCGAGACTGGGGGCGACGATCAACAAGGAAACCGCGCTGGACCTGGTGACCGCGCTTTTCCCGGATCTGAGCTGGAAGCCTGAGCGGTTTGGCGTGAGGGAGTACCAAGGCTACAGCATTCAGTGCGAGTTGCTGGCGGATGTGCTGCCAGAACTGCACGCGCTGCACGACGCGCACTATTCGGAGACTGAGAAATATCGGTCCGGAATCCCGATGGACCCGGACTATGAGGGAATGAGGGACGCGGAGCGCGCCGGCCGGCTGATCCAGTTTACGGCAAGGGTCAAGGAAACCCGGGAGTTGGTGGGCAACATGCGGGTGAATATCTACCCCAGCAGCCACACCCAGACGCTGGTGTGCAAGGAAGACACGCTGTACCTGCTGCCGGCGCACCGCGGCGGGTTTCTGGCGGTCAGGTTGTGGCAGTTTGTGGAGGCGGCAGTGGTCAACGTGGTGGGCGTCCGGGAAGTCCGGTTCACATCGAAGACGGCCAACAAAGCCGACAAGCTGGCCCAGTACATGAAGTACGAGCCGGTGGGCATCGAGTTCGTCAAGACATTTTTCTGAGCCGGGACGCCGGCACCGATGCGCAAGAGCGCTGCACCTTTCAAGGAGTAGCCATGCGCAATTTTCTGATCTGGCTTTTGGAGCCGCTGTACCGCTGGCACATGGCCTATGCCGCCAAGCACGGCCTGATCCTGTTTTGCTCTGACGCGCCCGATACCAGCATGCAGCAGCAGGCCGCGCTGCAAATGTCTGAGCTTTCGGCCGAGCAGCTGGCCTGGGCCAAAGAGATCTATGCCGAGTCAGCGCCAGACCGGGCAGCGGCATCGGCGCGCGCCAATGCCGTGTCCGATGCTCAACTTGCATCCATGGCGACGCAGGACGCGATGGCCAAGGATTACGCCGACTACCAGAAAAACACCTTCCGGCCGCTGGAAACCGGCATTGTTGCCGATGCGGTGGCATACGACACCCCGCAACGCCGGGAGCAGGCCGCGGGCCAGGCCATCGCCGACGTGGGTACCCAGGCCGCCGGCGCGCGCGAGTCGATCGCCCGTGAGGCCATGGCGCGCGGCGTGGATCCGAGTTCGGGAAACTTCGCGATGGGGCAGGGTGTCATGGGTGTGCGCACCGGTGCAGCAAAGGCGGGCGCGGCCAATGCCGCCCGAACTCAGGTGGAAACCTTGGGCGCAGCCAAGAAGATGGACGCCGCCAGCCTGGGCCGGAATCTGGCGAGTAGCCAGGCGACCAGCGCCGGTATTGCCTTGTCCGCTGGCGATCGCTCTTCCGCAAACGCGCAGGTGCCGCTGGCCGCTACCGCGACGGGCGCCCAGCTGATGCAAGCCGGGTACGCAGGCGCACAGCAGGGCTACGGCAACGCCGCATCGACATACGGTGCTATCTCCAATTCTGGGCAAACCGACAACTCTGGCATGTGGGGTGCGCTGGGAACAGTCGCTGGCGCATTCATCGGCGGTCCGGCTGGCGCGGCTGCTGGCGGCGCGATTGGCAGGGGTATCGGAAGGTGACGCAGGAGTGTGCCGTTCAGACGCAATCTTCGATTCCAATGCGAACCGTCCCAACTGGAAGACCGTCGCTCGCTTTGTAGTTATAGGCAATGCGCACCTGTTTGGAAAGCGCCTCCTTCAACCCAGCATTGCCGCAAACGTTCTTTTTTAATTGGGGTGCGAACGACCCGTAAAAACTTGCCAGCTGAATCTCATCACGCTTATAGCCGGTCAACGTATGGAGGTAAGTCAATGCAAGCCCAGGACCTGCCTCAACCTTGTCCAAACGAGTGTGTGAATCGACTTGAGTCGGGAGGTTTTTGTTAATTTTGGTAGCGATTTCCGTCAGCTGTGCGTCTGTCACGGCGCCATTGAAGGTTCCTTTGCCAATCACTTTTCCAAACGCTCCGCCCACTATCGAGCCGACTAACCCCCCGGCCTGTGCATGTGCTATGCCGTTCGTCACCACCAAAAGGCAGGCCGCCAGAGCGGCCGTGAGAGTAATCGCGCGCATGGGTACCTCCGTTGAAAAGCTGGAGTTTATGCCCAATCCGACCCCCCTTGAATTTGACCCCCCGCGCTGCGCATCATCGGTGAATCCGAAGTCCGCAGTGTGCACACCACACCACTGAAAGGCAGTAGTTCCATGAGTAAGAATGCCATCGCGTTTCTGGCCGGCCTTGGGTCCGGCATGATTAACTCCAACAAGGAGAGGGAGAGGCAAAAACGCGACGATGAAGACCGCGCCCTGCGGAACAAAGCCTCCCAACTTCAGATCGACCAGGCCGAACAGGCCATCAAGGACAAGCGCACCATCGCCGAGGCCGGCGCGCCGATCGCCATGGTTGAAGGCGCCGGCGGCATGGTCAAGCCCGCCACCATGGATAACCGCGATGTCGGCCTGCCCGAGAACGCCGCGCTGCCAAATCAGGGCCTTCAGGAGGGCGGATACAGCGTAAACGGCAAGGCCTACACAGACCCGACCGAGGCCAAGGCCGAACTGTCAGTGCTGAACACGCCAGAGGCGCGATCGAAGCGCGTGATTGCCGCGTTGTCGGGCATTGACCCTGTGAAGGCGATGGATCTGGAGCACACCCAGACCCAGCGCGGGCGCGAAACTACCAAATTCACCCAGGAGCAGGTGGCCTATGCCAAAAAGCTCAAGGACGAGGGCGCCATTGACGCGCTGAAGGCCTTGCGTGGCGGTGACGGTGCCGGCATGGTCGCCGCGTTCAACAAGGGCGGGCAATACAAGATCATCGGCGAGCCAGTCCTGACCCCCGAGCAGCGCGAGATCCCTGGAATCGGTGTGGTGCCGACCTACACGGCGACCTTCAAGGTGCAGGGCGCTGACGGCAAGCCCCAGGACATGACGGTGAATTCGCACGACCTGGGCCTGCGCCTGATGCCCTATGAAAAGTTCCTCGACACCCAAGTGAAGGTGACGAAGGAAGGCCGGGAGGGCGCCGAGTCCAAGTCAAAGATCAAGCTGCAGGGTGCGCAGGCCAACTACTACGAGGCGGCCGCCGGTGCCAAGGACGCCACAGCCGCCAAGCCGATCGCGGAAAAGATGTCCGAGCCGGACAAGATGGCCTACGCCAGCATCAACAAACAGCGCGAAACCATCACTACGGCCATGACCAAGGCGCAGGCCGAGGGATCATGGGACGAAAACTCGCCTGGCGCCAAGCAGCTGAAAACGAAGCTGGCGGCACTGACCATGCAGGAGTCCCAGCTGGTGGGTAAATACGGCGATGGCGGCGGTGCAGCACCGGACCCGCTGGGCATGCGCAAGCCCGCAGCTGGTGGGCGCCAGTCGCAACCAGCGCAACCGGGATCTGCCAAGTCCGGGCAGGTCGACATCCTCAATCAGGAGTGGGCCAAGGCACAAAGCCAGCTGGCCAGCGCCAAGACGCCGGAAGAGAAAACCCGTGCGGAAGGCGACCTGTCTGCCCTGAGCCGCGAGTTCAAGAACCTGAAAGCATCCCCGCCGGGCGCGGCTGCGAACATGGCCACTGGCGGCGCAATTGCGGCACCGGCGGCGCCAGCCCGGGCCGCAGCGCCTCCTGTCGCCGCACCAGTAGCTGCAGCGCCAGCAGCACCGGCCCCAGTTGCGCCCGCCCCAGCCAAAAAGCCCAATCTTGCAGCCGCCCTGGGTGCCGCCACCGGCAACGCCACCATCGACAAGATAGTGGCCGAGAAGGTACCCGTGGTACAGGCGGCCGCTGACGGCATTACCCAGGCCAAGGCGCAGCTTGCCGCAGCCGCCAAGAGTGGCGACCCCAAAGCCCTGCAGATTTATGCCGCGCAGGTACAGCAGGCGCGTGACCAGTTCGATGCCTTGCTCAAAGACATGACCCCACAGCAGGCCGAGGCAGTGCGCCAGGCCACCGGCTACTACCTCTAAGGACACGCATGCCCTCGATTGCCGACATCAAGCAGCAATACCCCGACCTGAGCGATCTCGACGACAACCAGGTTGTCGATGCGGTCCACGAAGCGTTTTACCGCGACATACCACGCGAAGAGGTGGCCAAGTCGCTGGGCGTGAAGCCCGCGCCGGCGCCGGTGGAACCGCGCAGCATGATGCGCGTGGCCGGGGATGTCGGTATTTCCGCGCTGAAGGGTGCCATCGCGGTACCGGAATCGGCGGTGGGCCTGGCCGACTTGGTGACCGGCGGGCAGGCGGGCAAGCTGGCCGAGGAAGCAGGCTTCCGGCCGAAAGAGGCCAAGGCCATGCTGGACCAGGGCTACAGCGACGAGCAGAAGGAAGCATTCCGGCAGGTGCAGGCGGCGGACGGCCTGGGCGACACCTTCATGGCGGCCGTGCGCAACCCGTCCGTAGTGGCTCATTCGGTGTTGGAGTCCCTGCCATCCATGGGTGCAGG
>CAZCXZ010000052.1:0-2414 GCA_964502705.1 Uncultured Candidatus Berkiella sp.
ATGGCAAAAAACCCAAAACTATCCCAACCGAAAAACGTTTCGCTGGTTTCTTTGCTGCTCGTGAAAATCGACTTACCGCAAAGCAAGCTCTCGATCTTTGGATAGATTCAGATGCCATCATCCCTCGCACCAAGCTGCAGCCAAAATAATATTTATAAACAGTTACTGGGGACAAATGATGTGAGATTGCTGTGAATAAGAATAAAAATTCTGAATCCATCAGCAAAAACAATTTTGTTCAATTATTAACCAATATGTTCGTTTATAGGTATTAAGGTAAGAAGCTAAACCCCAGCTACTGTCAGTTTTATAAACAGATACTGGGGACAAATTGTGTGAGATTGCTGTGAATAAGGATAAAAACGCTGGAATGAACAGCAAAAAAAACTTTGGTCAATTATTAACCAAAGCTCATGTTCATTTGCATGCCATAAGCATTACGCTCTGGATTAAAGTCAGGTGATATCCAAACATTAGGAAATTTTGCTGTAAACAGGTAGCCAGATAAATATCCTAATGCTGCCCCTGCTAACACGTCAGTCCAGTAGTGATCTTTACAATTAACGCGCTGGATACCGATGGCTGTTCCAATGGCGTAAAAGGGCAATCCCCAATTCAAACCATATCGATGATGTAAGTAACTTGCCCCCGTAAAGGCAGCAGCAGCGTGTCCTGATGGAAAGGAAAGATCATCGTCACCATTAGGTCTGGTACGGTGCACCGTATTCTTCAAGAGAGCAGTAACTTGCGCTGTCACTGCGCAACTCATGGTGAGTTCTTTTAATCCTTCGATATCTCCACTCGTATAGGAGTAGATACCACCAATTAGGGGAATCGAAATGGATATGAGAAAAGATTCAGAGCCTACGCCATCAATAGTGCCCGCTTGGCAAAGCCCAGGCATTGAAAGTAGAGCAATCGTTGGAATGATATGCTTATGAAAGGTAATTTTCACCGCTCCCTGGATCCTTTAGCTAAAGTAATCTTCCTCATTGCACTATAGAAAAATTAAAGATAACTTACAACCATTTATTCAAGGTGTGAAATCGAACATTGGGTTATTTTCTAACTACCTTTGAATTCGACGCTTGCGATCACTACCCCTAATCACTGGGGCTGGTTTGCACCGATGATTTTCTAAACCTTTTACGTACAGCTCATAGCAATATAATCCCAACATATCCAAAGAATCCGTGATTTGAGCTTTAGCTTCTGCAATTTCCATTTTCGTTACCGGAATAGGATGATGCACAATCCAAAATGTTTCAGCGCCCGGGTGGACATACAAATCAAAATAATCTTCACACGGAGCGATAAATAAATAATCTACATTTAAGGTAAAAAGCTTATTTTTCAATTTGCTTTGCACACTTAAAGAGACAATTGTCTTATGCGAAGATTCCTGACCACCCAAGGCGTAAACCGTTACTTCATTTAAATCAATGTTGCAATTAGCAATACTCATAGCAAGTGATGTGAGTAAATCTGAAACAGCTCGATTGACTTTGTTTATATGTGTCTGTGAATCCGGTGTACTCCAATGCATCATACATAGTGGCTTATTACGGTAATAGGCCACAAAAACAATGCAAGAACTCACGCCATAAGTTTTAAAACCGACGTTATTGTTAAAGTAAAAGATGCCTTCATCCATTTCCACTTCAGAAAACTGCTCCATCTCTTGGCTAGGTTTTTTTATGGCTTGAAGCTTCATGGATCACGGCACGCACTAAGTTAGTCAGTAACTATTTGGTGGATTATAGGGTATTTGTACAGTGAATAACAGCAAATACGCGTAATCTCATTTGATATGCAGTTTGTTTTATGACATAGATATTAAGTATGACATGATTAAATTGCTGTATTTGCACGTAAAGGTTACACATGCGAAAACTCAGAAAACGCCCGAATGCCAATCAGCCAAAGCGCATAATGAGCAACTTACGAAAAATTAAGCGCAATATACAAAGCTATGATGACACTCATATCTCAACATTCCACACTGTTCTTCCAGGCCAAGATAAAGTTTCGACAGTTGAAGTTAATAAAAATGCGCTACAAGAATTAGAGCGGGTAATCGACGATTTAACGCAAAAAGCGCTGAACGCACAATTAGTGGCGCCTCCAGAGAAACTCGGCCTCCTGGTAGAACAACTTGCTCGAAGTGATCAATCAACTCTTGCTTTTAGTGCACATAGGTTAAAAGCACTATTAAAAAGTTACGGTGCAAACGTCGATGAATTTTATTTAAATAAAGATACGTGGCAAACGCCGGATGTCAAATTTCAAGAATTGCTAACTCACCCTCAAAAATATAAGCCTAAACAAGGTGGTTCAAAAAATGCAGGCAAACGAACTGGCGTTTATACATTTACCGATAATAATAATCAAACTGAAACTCTGCTAATCAAACA
>CAZCXZ010000052.1:2424-23600 GCA_964502705.1 Uncultured Candidatus Berkiella sp.
TGTTGGTGAAACCATTGCTGAATATATAGGCGCTAACCTTTATGAAATGACCATTCCAGAATATTCTGCACGTTGCATTCTTGTGGGCGATAAAAGTAATCCATCGCCCACTATCAATGATGTTTATGTTGCATCCATCTATCAAAAAGCGGATACCATTCAAGATGCCTATTCTGCAGCAGGCTATTCATCACGCGGCATGTTTGCGGGCGAAAAAGCACGCCTTAAGCATCTGTTCAATAATAAAGAGAGCTTGATCCGTAAGATACTAGATTTAAATGATGAGTCAGGTCATAGCCTTGAATATTCAGCTGCAAATGTTCTATGGCATGGTGACAACGATTTTCACACAGGTAACACCGTTTATGTTACTAACGAAAAAGGTGGGAAATTCGTCAAAATCGACCATGGCTTTAGCTTTTTTAATTTTGGCAAAAAAGTCATTGATATTTTTAATCCCATGGCAGGGAAAGTCATGTCACTCAGTCCAAAAAAGTTTGTCAAAGGCGGAAAGCTACTCGAATTCTTCCCTACAAACCATTTTTGGGATTATGCGATTGAAAACAAACAATTCTACTTTAACGCACAATTTGTTAAAGCTTGCGAAGAAATCGTCAACCAAAAACCTGAAGAAATTCGAAATAATATTGAAAAATCATTGAGTAACATCCAAGCTGTTTATGGCCATAACGCCAATGAAGCCTTTAGAGAGTTTGCTTTACGAATCGGCATGAAACCGCAACAAATTAATCAACTTGCAAAAGGCAAAACTGACTTCTTACGCTATGCCATTGAAGACTACATGGTTAGCCGCTTAATTGAACGCCAAGTCAGCATCAGCAAACTAGCCGATTACTGCAGAACACAAGCGGCCAAACTAGATAAAACGCGACACGCAATTTCAAAGAAATTGAACAAAGCCATCATTAAAAATATGGACCAAATCAGCAAAATGAAAAGCAACCCAATGCAAGCGGTTTTATTAAAAGAAATAGCACTACTCAAACTGGTACAACAAGCCAATGATTTAGGGATTTTAAATATCTCCAAAACGGGCGAATTCATCATTGATAGTGAATTCTATTACCACAACAATGGACAACGTCAATTAATCAATACTGATGAATTCAAATCGCAAATGAAGACTATGGTAAGCCTTGAGAGTCTTAAAGAAACAGCGCCAAACTTAAAGAATAAAACGCCGATTAGTGAAGGTAATTTAAAACTGCTGCGAGAAATTCGCTATGTTAAAAGAGAATCTGATAATCAACCCAGTAAACGCAGAGGCAACCAACGATAGCATATTCACCTTGTGATACGTATGAGAGCGACTTTATATGTATATGCAACAAATGAAACTTTTCACACATTCTCTTAGTCATAATATGAAAAGTTGTAATTGAGGATTCACAATGAAAGATTCACCAAATCCTACAGCCTTAACACTTGCTGAAGTAAAAGAGCAGCTGAAAAATGTAGTTAAAATGCTTGAGCATGATGACAGTATTGATATTGTTGAGTATCTTGATTTAACAACAGCCGCCTATTCATTTGACGATAATGAATTACAGGTAAATCTTGAAAAACTTAAAAATGCTAAAACAGCTGGGCTCAGAGATATAGCTGAAAGATTATTAACCCAATGGCGACCACTTGGAGAATTTCCTGCAGATCCACCTACTGCAACATCGTCGTATAGCATAAGCACACCACATGATCAGCTACTAGATAACCTGCAGAACCTATTTGACGTTCCAGAGTTTGATGTTGTAGAAGCACTTGATGAATTTGAAGAAACCCTTCAGTTACCCCAAAAACCGGTTAGCGCTCCTGCTAAAAAAGTATTGAATACAGGAAATGTGGTGATTGGGAATATGCTAGATAAAACACAAAACACGATCTTAGTTGATGCTGCTAATGAAAAAACGATGAATGGCAATGGTGGCATTTCTGGCGCAATCAAACAATTCTACCAAGCTAAAGGTACACTTAAAAACTATGTTGCTGATCTCCTAAAATTCCCCGTAGTCGGTGGCAAACGTTGCCCAAATGGTGAAGTCAAACTAACCCGCACCGATGGGGTTGATGTGATCCATACCTCTGCTCCCGATTTGCGCCAAAAAAGTAACCGCGTTAAAGGCACAAATGCACCAACTGATGAAGCAAAGCAAAAATTATTTGAAGCCTATTACAATACCTTTCGCATGGCATATATCCTAAATTACGGCGAAGATAAGCAACAAAGAACCTTAAGCTGCCCCATTCTCGGCTCTGGCATTTATCAATGGCCACCTGAAATGTCGGCCCAGATTGCAGGTAAAGCCTTAATCGCTTTTCGGCGCAAATATGGTAACGATGTTAAAGTTGATTTCTATACGCACCCAAGTGATCTAAAAAATGGGTTAACGCAAACGAAGATCCAACGTGCCATTGAGAAAGGGTTTAAAACCGTCGCTTTTGCGCCAGTTGTTGATACCTCTCCTAAAGCCCCTACTGTCAAAGATAAAACTGTGGGATTACAACCACCCGACAAACCACTACCTGTTCCGCCTACAACGTCAACGACCATGACACAACCTGTAGCGGCACCCACTCCCGCTGTCGATCCACACAAAAATGCGATTATGAAATTCTTAAGTGAAGTTACCAACCATTTGAAATCGCCTTATGCTAATAAGGAAGCCAAACAAAACATGGTTAACGATGCCAATAAATATCGAGCACATGCTGATCCTGAAATTAGCGCTAAAGCAGAAGCCATTTGGCCGCAAATTGTTGGCCTTGCACAAGGTTTAATTTTGCCTCAAAAACCTAAAGTCTCTGCGAGTGAATTTGTTAATATTAATGTTAGCGAAATGTATGAAAATCAACGATCCGTATCAGGTGCCGATTCTCTGCGCTCTTTAGCACGCAATGCTGTTAAGAAAGTCGCTTACGCAAAGGATCCTGAACGTGATAAGCAAATTGCGAGCATTCAGACATTGGTTGACAATGTCAATAAAGCGACAACCGTTGCGCAAAGGAAACAATGCTCTAAGGATCTATATGTGGCTTTGGAAGGTATAAAAACCCATATCAATGAAAACAAGATGGCGGTTTCACTTAGTTCTGCATTGGCTAAAGTCTGCGATAAGCTCATCGCAAAAATACCAGAACAAGAACTTAAGGAATTTAAAGCGTCTATACAAAATGATAATAAACCATCAAAAAATAAGCACCGCAGAAATTAGCGAATAGGAGATCTATTTTTAACAATAGATCTCCTCGCTCATTTGCGTTACGCGTTCCGTTTGCGACGATATTCAGCAACTTGTGCATCCACATCGTAATCTTTTGATTTTACACGTTGGATATCAGCTTCATAAAAGAAACTATCTGCATTAGACAGAATGATTTTTTTAGTATTGTATTTTGCCAACGTTGCAAGTTCATCGTTATAGGTTGCATCAAGCTGGCCAGGTTGCTGCTTGAAGAACGTGCCTAGCGCTTTTTTCAAGTCGCTTTCCATATCGGTAATGGTGGGTTTATAAGGTGCTTTTATACCGATGAACCGTAATGCGCCACTTGCCCAACTCATTGACTTAGGGAGCACATGTCCGTCTTTGTTGAAACCAAAAGAAATTCTCTCTTGACCAAACAATCCACGTGTCACAAGTTGATAAAGTCCTACAGAAATTGCGCTTGAAGTTGCCATTGCCACGATGAGTGGTGTCAGGCTCAAGCTACTAGCTAATGCAGCATAAATACCCCAAGCAGAGCCAAACGCCAACGTAGTTTGCATAACGAGGGCTACTCGTGGAAATCGGTCATTCAAAAATGCGTTGAATCGCTCGCGCATCGTACTTTTAATTGCCAAAGGCCCTTCTACATAGGCTTTACGTAGATCTTCTGGAAAATCACTTGGCATCACTTTATTCTGAAGAAATGCTTCTAAGCGATTACATTCTTCATCAATCGAATTTTTAATCAGCGCAGGTATCGCACCTGCTACACCACCGCCAAATGCGGGTTGATTATCTTTATAAGGAACAACAATTTCATCAAAGTCGCCCGTGTTAATTAGACGATAAATATTCGCAAATGCTTCTGCTATATGCTTAATACTCAGGCCTTCATTTTTATCGTAAGAAAGCGTTGGCACACCGACGATATTCACGTCATAAATAGGATGTCTGGCCGTTCCGCCTATCAAATTAGGGCGCATGCATTCTGCTAAACCGCCACGATGTTGACTATCGTAGAGTTTATTACGTGGTAAGCGAAAATCCGGCAAATTATCAGGAAGAATAAATAATTTTCTAGGTTGATCGAGAAAATTTTCGCGGGTCAGTTTTTTGTCGCTAAGAATCAGGCGTGTGTACTTCATATGGATTTACTACCTATTAAGTCAATCAACTGCCCCATGACAGTGTGATATCAGGCATTTTAGTATTGAGCCTTTTGATTAACAAGCCTAGCAATCTCAAAATACGCCCATTTAGCTGATAGTTCATACAGCCTTTTCGTGCCGTTGAACTTATGGACGAGCCGCTATGTCGTAAGAAGGAGTACACAACATAAGGCAGACAACCATGGCCGCACCGACTGAAGAACAAATAAAGATAGCTAATGATATTATCGAGGCAAAAAGACTCCTTGATAAAGGAAAATTTTTTAGCGATGCAATGAGAAAAATAGGCATTAAAGAAGAGGAATGGAAGACTTTCTACCGAAAGCAAGCGATTATCTATCATCCTGATAGACGAAATAAGGATTTCAATGCTGAACAGAATGCGCTTTTTGATAATGCATTTAAGGCTCTAGGAGCAATGAATAGTGCTTTTGACAATAGAAAAGCACAAAAGGAAGCAGACGCTAAAATGGAATCACTAAGTGGTATTGCAAAAGCGGCTTATGACGCTTTAGAGGAATCTTGTGTCGAACTCACCAAAGTTTCTAGAGAGCTACAAAGAAGTCGTAATATAAAAGATCATGCTATCGTGCCACACCTTGATGTTTACATTCGTGAACTTAGAGAGGCCCAAAATGACATCGTAGCACATCAGGACCCTAAAGCAGTTAAAACCAGAATGACAGAATTAAAAGCGAATATTGAAGATTTGCATAGAGATGAGCCACCAGGATTTAAAAATCACTCTAGCGTTAAACGTGCATTTAGTAACTTCTTTAAGCGAATTCAAATTTTCGTTACACAAATTTATAATCCTGAAAAAGCAGATCAGATGAAAAAATCTGTTAATGCAAAAAATCTGATCGTCTCTCATAGAAAACATATTGATAATACGATTAAAAACGTTCAGAAATCAGAGCCCACTCACAATAAGAAATCTGAAAAAAAATCTTCTAAACGCAAAGGTAAATAACATTTTAGTGTATCGCAGACCTCTATGCTCACGGCATAGGGGTCTGCCTAAGTTTAATCTTTATGTTGCGTTTTTGTCGCATAGACCATCAATAAATAACCCGCAATAGCAGAAATCAATGTTCCCAACATAACACCAATTCGACCATCGATGTTATATTCAATAGGCGCATGTTCAAAGGCTAACGAACAAATAAATAAACTCATCGTAAAACCAATGCCACAGAGGATTGAAACCCCATACAACTGCAACCAATTGGCGTTACTCGGCATTTTAGCCAGTTTTAATTTAATTGCCGCAAAGGAAAAAAGGAACACCCCAAATTGTTTCCCAAAGAACAAACCAAGCGCAACGCCAAGGGAAATAGGGTTTAGCAGTTGCTCAAAGGTAATACCGCTAAAGTTGATCCCTGAATTAGCGAACGCAAAGAGCGGTAGAATAAAAAAAGTAACCCAAGCATGTAGTTTTCTTTCTAGGTATTTTAAAGGCGAATATTCACTTTGTTTGTTGGTATTCAGGGGTATCATCATCGCTAAGATAACACCCGCAATGGTCGCATGAATACCTGATTTTAAAACAAAAACCCACAACACAGCCCCTAAGACAAGGTAAGGTGCTAATCGTGCTATTTTGAATTTATTCAATATGAATAATACTAAGATAGCAGCACTTGCACCTACGATTGCCCACAGTGAAAGTGTTTGAGTATAAAACAGCGCAATCACTAAAATAGCGGCTAAATCATCAAAAATGGCTAATGCCAATACAAATAACTTCAAGGCACTAGGCACGCGTTTACCCAGTAAGGTTAATACGCCTAATGCAAAAGCAATATCCGTCGCCATGGGGATCGCCCAACCAGATATGCTGATTGTATTATGATAATTAAAGGCAATATAAATAACCGCTGGAAAAATAACGCCACCCAACGCTGCCAACCCCGGTAAAGCAACTTTGGAAATGCTAGATAACTGTCCTTCTTGAATTTCTCTTTTTAGTTCAAGTCCGATCAATAAAAAGAAAACGGCCATTAACGCATCATTGATCCACAAGATAATCGGTTTAGATAATTGAAACTTTTCGATGCCTACATGCAGATGATATTGTAAAAATTCTTGATAGTTATCATACAAAGCAGAATTAGCAACGACCAAAGCAACGAGACTCGCCAGGATCAGTAACAACCCTGCGAAAGATTCCATGCGGATAAAATATTGTACTTTAGCAAACGCTAAGCTGAACCCTGATTTATGTTCTTTTATCATGAAGTGAGCCTATATTGTTTGTAGCCAGGTAGGCTGTGCTTAGCATCTTAACAAAATTTACAATGGCTTACCAAAAAAGCTTTCGACATTTTTAGCAGCCACTGGCGCGCTGTAAAGATACCCTTGCTGATATTGGCACCCCAAAGCAAGCAGCATCTGTTCTTGCTGTTCTGTTTCAACCCCTTCAGCAATCGTTTTGATATTTAGCCCATCTGCAAACGCCTGAATACCCCGGATCAGCGCTTTGGTATCTTGGTCCTTGCCTAAATTTCTGACAAACATCGGATCAATTTTCAGAATATCAACAGGCAATTGATGCAAGTAACTTAATGATGAATAACCTGTTCCAAAGTCATCCACAATGACTTTCAAACCCAATTCATGTAAGGCTAATAATACTTCGAGCGTGTATTTTAGTTCTTCGATTAAGGCATTTTCTGGGATTTCAAAAGCTAATTGGTAAGAATGTGAATCAAAAGACAGTTGCTTAAAAATGGCTTTAATACTTTCAATGAACTGCGGATGGGTTAATTGCTTTAAAGACACATTCACCGTCATCATGAGATTTTCTTGTCCTTTTTGATGCCATTGCATCAACTGTTGGCAAGCTGTTTTAATCACCCATTCACCTAGCGGAATAATTAAGCCAGTCGCTTCTGCTTCAGCGATAAACTGTACCGGTGACACATCGCCTAAGCTAGCATTACGCCAACGTGCCAAAGCTTCAACACCAATAAGGCTGCGCGTATTGATATCAACAATAGGTTGATAATATAAGCAAAATTCATTGCGCTCTAGCGCATTAGACAACGATTCCTTAATTTGCTGGCTATATTTAAGCCCCGAAGATAGTTGTTTCGAATAAAATGCACATTCTGAGCTAATGTCTTTGTCCAGCTCCTCTAAAGCTGCCGTTGCATTTTGGATCAGCACTGAAGCGGTTTCACCATCTTGAGGGTAAATCGCCACACCTGCTCGCAATTGTATTTTCATTTCGTCTTGCTTGGATAAATGAATGCCAAACGATTTGATTAACTTTTGCGACACCACTGCAACGTCTAACGCTTCGGCTACATCGGCCAGCATTATTCCAATTTGGTTATGTGCTAGCCGAGCAACCGTGTCGCCGTCTCGCACCAGCCGCATCAAATGATTACCGGTTTCTTGTAATAATTTATCGCCTACAGCTTGCCCAAGTGATTCAGCTATTTTTTTCAAATTATCAATCTCAACGATCACTACCCCTACGAATCTTTTATCATGCAAGGCCCGAGAAGTCGCTTGTTTGAGACGGTCTTCATAAAGTTGACGGTTGGGTAAGTGGGTCACAACATCATAGTTTGCTGCGTAATAAAGTTGCGTTTTATGCTCAATATCACTTAAACCAAAGCTCACATCAGCAGACAATGATCTCAGCAAAGCCGTTTCTGCTTCACTAAAATAATTAAGCTCTTTGGCATATAGCGCCACCACGCCATTTAAACCTGCCGAGGTTTTAAAGGGAAAAGCAGCAATCGAGTGAAAATTGAACTTGAGTGCGCGAGATTGCCAAGCAAAGGCGTTCTTAGAAAATCCTGCCACATCGTTAATAACTACCGAATATTTTTTTCTCAAAGCAGATAATGCTGGCTCTCCACGTTCAGCGGCGCTTGCCGCCTGAAGGCCGTCAAACAGCAATCGTATATACTCATCGCTCTTACCGGAGGTCACTATCATGTTAGGATGACTCTCAGCTGATTCACTGATGCCGATCCATACGTAGGTATAATGCCCCACTTCTTTTAAAATTTGGCAAATATCTTTGAGGAGCTGCTCTTTATCACGAATACGCAAAATAGCATGATTGGTTTCGCAGATTAGTTGATGGATCTGATTTAAGCGTTGTGCCTTCTTGAGAGCTTCTTCGAGTTCTTGCTTTTCATCTAATAGCAAATCCGTTCTTTTTACGATTAAGTAATAAATAATGGCGCCTGTGCCCAAGACAAATCCCCAAAACTTAATCCCGTGCAACCATGCTTGCGCTGAATTTGATAATCCTAAAAACGATAGCATCGTTTGTGAAAATAGTAGCGCTGCAACAATAGCGACAACAAAATATATCGTCACAAATTTGAGTGCAAAGTGGGAATTTCTTTTTACCGGTGGGTCTTCAAAGGGTGGCTGAAAATCAATATCCGGTGCTTCAACAAAATCCAAATGATTTGGACGTGCTTCCAAATTTGATGCTTTTGATTTTGCCTTTTTGGACATAGCCGCATTCCGCTTGGATCCTATGGTACCAATATTAAGTATGGTACCTTTTAGTAAGTATGCCAACCGAGAATAAAGCCCTCATGACAAGGCGCAGTATGAGTGGTGCCGAAGAGCGGAATCGAACCGCTGACCTACTGATTACGAATCAGTTGCTCTACCGACTGAGCTACTTCGGCCTGCGAAGGTGTGGAAGTATACGGCTGTTAGGGACAAGGCTCAAGTCGGTGCTGTGCAAATATTCAAACTGACCAAAATAAGCAGTATGTGACCATTTGTGTTACTACAAAGATACCTTCTGACGCTTCCCCCATCGGTATAAACAACCTCAACAGTGGCTATGTATCTGAATTTAGGTGATTTATTTGCTTAAATCAGGTTTTGGCATGAATACTGCAAGGATATTATTAACTCATTTAAGAAGGTAAATCGGTATGTGGCGCTCTGGTAGACAACATGGTTTTACGCTAATTGAATTAATGATTGTCGTCGCAATCATTGGCATATTAGCCTCTATCGCCATACCCGCATACAACGACTACATGGTCAGAGCACGCGTATCTGAATTAGTGAGTGTCGGTTCAAATGCTAAAACAGCCGTTTCGGAATACCGTATTACCAAAGGCAGCATGCCAACAACAACCGCCGCTGCCGGCGTCACTAGCATCGTGTCGCAATATGTTTCAGGTGTCGCTGTTGGCGCCAACGGTGTCATTACCGTCACTGGAAACCAAACCAATCTAAGATCCGGCGCGGCTTTTGCAATCGTGCTTACACCTACTTTTAGTAACGGGGCTGTTCGTTGGACTTGTACCGCGACTGGCGCAACGCAATATGCGCCTGCATCTTGCAGATAATGAATTCGATTTTACAACTTATACTTTGGAGGCTCTTATGAATATTCAACGATTACAAAAAGGCTTTACCCTGATCGAGTTAATGATTGTTGTTGCAATTATCGGTATCTTAGCTGCGATTGCAATCCCTGCGTACAATGACTACATGGTACGTGCTCGAGTCTCTGAAGTGATCAACGTTGCTTCAAATGCAAAAACGGCTGTTTCAGAATATCGTATTGCTAAAGGTAGCATGCCAACGACCAATACCTTGGCCGGTGTTACCAGCGTTGTTTCGCAATACGTTTCCGGTTTAGCGGTTGGTGCAGGTGGGGTTATTACCGTCACAGGCAACCAAACTAACTTAGGTAGCGGTGCTGCATTTGCAATTGTCTTAACACCTACTTTTGCCAACGGTTCAGTAAGATGGACTTGCACTGCAACAGGTGCAACCCAGTTTGCTCCTTCATCATGCAGATAATCATATAAAGGATGTATAAAAAGGGGCGTAAGCCCCTTTTTAATTGAACAATGGAAATTAATAAACACACATTCAATCGATTTCTCACCATTCTTACACTTATTAGTGCTACTCTTTTCACTATTTTCATCTACTGGCAAGGGCTTTACGGGCCATTCATGCTTGACGATTTACAATCGATCGAGCCTGCACAGCTTTCAACCTTTACTTGGCAACAGCTATTAGAAATAAGCTTACAAAATGATTCTGGCCCTATCGGCAGACCTATTTCAGTTGCTAGCTTTGCATTAAATCATTATTTCTTTGGTTTAAATCCATTTTATTACAAGATCGTCAATCTAATCATTCATATCGTCTGCGGTATTGCTATTGGTTTTCTCAGTTATTTGCTGATGAAATTTTTACCTAAGGCAAAGCGACTTGCCAAATTCATTGGTTTTTTTACTGCATTACTTTGGTTAATTCATCCTTTACAGGTGAGTACAGTACTGTATCCCGTACAACGTATGACGCAATTATGCCATCTGTTTATATTGCTTGGATTAAATACGTATCTATGTGGACGAATTAAACAGCTCACGCACAAACCTCACAGTCGTGCCATTATATGGCTAAGTTATATCGTATTTTTCCCGCTAGCCATATTAAGCAAAGAAACCGGTATTCTTTTTCCCTTTTACGTAATGATTACAGAAATTTTCATTCTCAAGTTTCATGGCAATCCGTCTGATTCACGCCAATTAAAATGGTTTCACTTGTCGTTATGCCTGAGCTTGTTTATGTGTGCGGCCATTTATTATTGGTACCATCTTGATACCTATCTTGCTTTATTTGCAGACAAAAAAATCACACTCGGCGACAGAATATTGACACAATTCAATGTTCTGGTTTTCTACCTTAAGCTGATCATTGTCCCACAATTGTCTGATATGGGCCTGTATCACGATGACTTCAAGGTGGTTACTTCTATCAATGTGCAAACAGTGTTATGCACGTTAGTGCTAGTCAGCGCCGCGATGCTGATGTATTTCGCGCGAAAAAAAGCACCGATTATCGCATTTGGTATTGCGTGGTATTTTGTTTCTCATGCAATCGAATCGACTATTTTACCACTGGAAATGGTGTTTGAGCATCGTAATTACTTAGCAAGCTTTGGCTTAATATTGATATTTACCTATTACTTTATTCCTTTGGTACAAAAGGCCGACAAAGCCCCAAGACGCATATATTACGGTTTCTCAATACTGTTTATTTTACTTTTAGCAACCATTACTTACCAACGCAGCTATATATGGTCATCCAGTGTTAAATTTCTACAAGAATCTCGCATACAACACCCATTATCACCTCGAGTCCACATTGAGATTGCTAATTTATTTCTGCAAGAACAAGAATATGAAGCTGCTTTTGCCGAACTCAATGAAGCCGCACGCTTGGATCCCAATAATGCAGGGATCGCGCTACATAAAATTCTGATCTACTGCCGTTTACAATATGTTCCTCCTGGCATTTATGAAGAAGCAAAACAAAAAATCAAACAAGGTGCTATCACGCCTTACGTGATAACCGTTTTAGACACCATGGTTCAAAATATGTTCAATAAACAGTGCCCTTCAATTGATAAAAAGAAGATCATTGAATTGATACGCACTTGTTATGAAAATCCTTATTTACGTTACAAACCACGCTTTAAAGCCGTTTTATATCATCTTGAAGCAGGGCTTGAATTGCTAAATACCAATGTCGATAAAAGTCGCTATTTATTGCTTGAATCATATAAAGCGTATCCAAAAAGAATTGAGCCCCTACTCCAAAAAGCTTACTTGGAAATGCAGTATAACATGCTACCAGAAGCACAAGCCTCTGTTGCGTATGCTCATGAGCAATTAGTTAAAAATAAATCAGCAAAAGCTAAACTACAAAAACTTGACTTCGCCATGGAATCTGTAAAAAAGCAATCTGAACAGATGAAGATGAATAAGGAATAAAAATGGTTAATCATAAAAAACCTTCTGTAAGCCTTATCATTCCGGCTAAAAATGAAGGTAATGGTTTAAAAACATTTTTGCCACAGTTATGTGAAACATACAGCATGTTTGAAATCATTCTCGTCGATGATGGCTCAACAGATGACACCGCTATCATTGCCAAAACCTTTGGCATTAAAGTAATCAGTCACGCCTATAGCATGGGAAACGGTGCCGCAATTAAAACGGGAGCACGAGCTGCTAATGGCGATATACTGATATTTATGGATGGCGATGGTCAGCATCAACCCAGCGATATCCTTCCCTTGTTAGAAAAATACCATAATGGTTACGACTTAGTTGTTGGCGCAAGAAGTAAGCGTCATCAGGCGAGTACCTGGCGTTGGTTAGGTAATAGTCTTTATAATGTCATTGCTTCTCGTTTGGTAGGACAACCCGTTCTCGATTTAACCTCTGGTTTTAGAGTGGTAAATGCAAGTAAATTTAAAGAATTTATGCATTTAATACCAAATGGCTTTTCATGCCCAACGACCATTACTTTGGCCTTTTTTCGCAGTGGTTATGCTGTTGCCTATGTTCCTATTGAGGTTAAACAACGCATTGGTCACAGCCATCTTAAGCCCTTTTCTGATGGCATCAAATTTTTACTAATTATTTATAAAATGGTCACTTTATATTCGCCATTGAAAATGTTTATTCCTTTTGCGCTACTGCACCTTGTCGCAGGTCTTGCTAATTATGCTTATACCTATACCACCCAAGGCAGATTTACCAACATGAGTGCTGTTTTACTGTCTTCCTCTGTCATTATCTTTTTGATAGGACTTGTTTCAGAGCAAATTACCTGCCTCATGTATTCGAACCAGAATAATTTTTCTAAAAAACCCGAGTCTAATAAACAACACGAAAGCAACAACAATATTAAAGATACGCCAAACAAAGAACAACAGACACACTATGCGAAAAACCGCGATTAAACTATTAGCCTATCTCATTTTATTTAGCGTGATCACTGCGATGTTCTATCATTATCGCGCTGATATTGTTAACGTATTCAGTCGCGTGAAATGGTCTTACATTGGCATACTGAGTTTATTACATATACCCATGATAGCGCTCGGTGGGCTGTCATTTAAGTTCCTATGCTCGCACTATCATATCGATCTGAAATGGAAAGCCTGGGCTGGGCTAAGTTTCGTTGCGAACTTTCTCAACCAATTACTACCCTACCGTCTAGGTATGGCTTTTCGTTATGTTTATATGAGACAACATTTTCACATGAGTAATGGGCAGTTTATTTACGTCATGTTGATCTACTTTGTTTTTACGGTTGTCATTTCCGCTGTTTTTGCTTTAATCGGCTGGCTAATAAGCGATATCCCTCATGCCTTTGATGAGCTATTTTATATTACCTGTTTTGTGGGACTTGCATTTGTTAGTTTTATTATTTGGTTGAAAAACAGCCATTTCAACACGTCTCGAAAAATCGGTGAAATCGGAAAAGCCTTACAGCAATTGATTGCTGAACCACGCATTTTCTTTTTTTCATTGTTGGCATTAATTGGCGTTAACTTGCTCACCACTGCGCTATTTTATATCTGCTTGATCGCGATTAATGCCCCCTTACCCGTGTCACACTGTTTATTTTTAGTGGGCATTTTAACGATTGCCATGCTTTTCCCATTAACCCCAGGCAATATTGGTGTTTTGGAGGCTTTGTTTGGGACTTTAACTCAAGTCATTTATCATGATTTTAGTATGGGTTTTGCCGCTATTGCGCTCTATCGAGTTAGCCAATGGATCCCTTCTATTATTTTAGGATCCTCCTTTAGTTTTACGTTAGCAGGGTCTATCATACCCAGTGTTAAAAACACACGAAGTTGTGCACCTAATATGCCTAACTAGACTTATACTATATAGGTGTCGAATCGATAAAAAGCTGACATTGCCACATGAGCGAGAGCACCACGACCTTAAACGGACTGGCTAAAAAGCTAGTTCAAGCAAATTTGCTGGATGCGACGACAGCGGTCCAAGCAATGGATGGTGCTATCCGCAAAAAAGTTCCTTTTGTCGCTTACCTCGTTGAAAAGTCTCTGATCAACGCACGAGATCTAGCCGTCAGCGCTTCTGTGGAATTTGGTGACCCATTATTCGACCTTGGCGTCATGGACATGGAACTCATTCCCAAAGAACTGGTTAGCGAAAAGCTTATCCGACAACACCATGCACTCCCTTTATTTCGACGCGGTAATCGTTTATTTGTCGCTGTTTCAGATCCAACGAATCTTGAAGCACTTGATGAGTTCAAATTTCATACCGGTATTAATACCGAAGCCATTATTGTTGAAGAATCTAAGCTGACTGATATTATCGAAAAGATCTTAACTGAAAATGAATCATCAGCCCTAGATGACTTAAAAGACAGTGACTTAGATGCATTAGATATTTCGAATTCAGATGAACTTGAGAAAGCAGACGACGATGGTGACTCTGAAGTAGACGATGCGCCAATAGTCCGCTTCGTTAATAAAGTGTTGCTGGATGCTATCAATCGAGGCGCTTCTGATATTCATTTTGAACCTTATGAGAAACAATACCGCGTCAGATTAAGACAAGACGGTATTTTAAATGAATTTGCAGCGCCACCCGTAAATCTTGCACCACGCCTTGCGGCTCGCCTAAAGGTGATGTCCCGTCTAGATATTTCTGAACGTCGCATTCCACAGGATGGTCGCTTCAAAATGAAGCTATCCAAAAACCGAGCAATCGACTTTCGTGTTAGCACATGCCCAACATTGTTCGGTGAAAAAGTGGTTATGCGGATCTTGGATCCTTCTAGCGCCAAAATGGGTATTGATGCGTTAGGATATGAACCAGCGCAGAAAGAAGCTTTCTTAAATGCCATACATAAGCCGCAAGGCATGGTATTGGTGACAGGCCCTACAGGAAGTGGTAAAACCGTTTCCTTGTATACCGCTTTAAATATTCTCAACACTAACGAAGTCAACATATCAACCGCTGAAGATCCAGTAGAAATTAACTTACCTGGCATTAACCAAGTAAATGTGAATCCCAAAGCTGGCCTCACTTTTACGACTGCATTACGAGCTTTTTTACGTCAAGATCCTGACATCATCATGGTAGGTGAGGTTCGCGATTTAGAAACAGCAGAAATTGCGGTTAAAGCAGCACAAACAGGTCACATGGTGTTATCAACACTGCATACGAATAGTGCCCCTGAAACGCTCACTCGAATGGTGAATATGGGTATCCAAGCGTTTAATTTAGCGACTTCAGTTACCTTAGTCATTGCACAACGTTTAGCACGTAGACTGTGTTCAAATTGTAAGCAGCCCGCCACGTTTCCCCCAGAAGCATTATTAAGCATGGGCTTTACAGAAGCGGATATTCAAGAAAACTTTACTATCTTTGAACCCAAAGGGTGCGATCAGTGCACCAATGGTTTTAAAGGCCGCGTCGGCTTATATGAAGTCATGCCAGTTAGCCCTGCGATCGGCGAAATCATCATGGAAGGTGGCAATGCATTTGATATTTCTGTCCAAATGAAAGCAGAGAACGTCATTAATTTAAGACGTGCAGGTCTCAATAAAGTGAAATTAGGGTTAACGAGTATTGAAGAAGTGAGCCGAGTTACCAAGGATTAGATCATGGCCATCCCTAAACGTGCAAATGCTCGACCAGCAGCGCCAGCTACACATAAAACCTATATGTTCTCGTATGAATGCACTAATTCTCAAGGAATGAAAGTGCAAGGTGAAGTGAGCGCTCTCAACATCACGCTCGCAAAAGCGGATCTCAGACGACAAGGTTTAAATCCTATTTCGGTACGTCGAAAATCAACTCCCTTATTTGGACCTCGTAAAAAAAAGGTCTCTGCGGCAGATATTTGTCACTTTAGCCGTCAAATGGCAACCATGATGTCTGCTGGTGTGCCATTAGTGCAATCTTTCGATATTGTCGCAAAAGGTACAGACAACAGCGCAGTACGCGATTTAGTATTAGCGATTAAGTCAGAAGTTGAAGCAGGTCGTTCTTTTTCTGAAGCATTAACTCAGCATCCTTTATACTTTGATGCTTTGTTTTGCAATTTAGTTGCCGCTGGTGAAGCATCGGGTTCTCTTGAAACGATGCTAGATCGTATTGCAACCTATAAGGAAAAAACGGAATCCTTAAAGCGTAAAATTAAGAAGGCCTTATTTTACCCTTGTGCGGTAGTGGTCGTCGCTATTATCGTCACTGCCATTTTGCTGATTTTTGTCGTGCCACAATTTGAAACACTATTTAAAGGATTTGGCGCTGATTTACCTTACTTTACAAAAATGGTTATCAACTTATCTAATTTTATGCAAAAATTTTGGTGGCTTATTTTAGGTTTTATCATAGGTGCTGTTTCATTTTTTTCTTATGCAAAAAAGAAATATGTCGGGGTTCAACACGTATTAGATCGTACGATGTTAAAACTCCCCATCATTGGTACCATTTTAAATAAAGCTGCCGTTGCTCGTTATGCGCGCACTCTCTCAACGACATTTGCAGCAGGCGTACCTTTAGTTGAAGCGCTTGAATCCGTTGCAGGTGCTACAGGAAATATTGTGTACACCAAAGCGGTGCTTTACATCCGTGACGCCGTATCCACTGGCTCGCAAATGCAAGCTGCTATGCGTACGACTGGCATATTCCCCAATATGGTAGTGCAAATGGTTGCGATTGGTGAAGAGTCTGGTTCGTTGGACAAAATGTTATCCAAAGTGGCAACGATTTTTGAAGAAGAAGTTGACGCGGCTGTTGATGGGTTGAGCAGTTTGCTTGAGCCTCTTATTATGGCAGTATTAGGGGTTCTGGTCGGTGGACTAGTCGTGGCGATGTATCTACCGATTTTCAAAATGGGTTCGGTCATTTAAGGTTATTGCCAATGGACTGGCTAAGTTATCTCGCAATCGTTGGCCTCTTAGGGCTTATCATTGGCAGCTTTTTAAATGTCGTTATTGCTCGCCTGCCCCGTATGCTACATGCTTCCTGGGCTGCGCAATGCCAAGAATATATTCAACAAAAGCCAACTAACGAAACCACGGCCCCCTACAATCTCATGTTTCCTCGTTCACATTGTCCGCATTGTCAGCACACAATTTCAGCGATTGAAAATATTCCCGTACTTAGCTTTTTATGTTTAAAGGGTCGCTGCCGACATTGCAAAGCGCCTATCTCATGGCGCTATCCGTTAATTGAAATACTGACGGCCCTATTATCAATGAGTGTTGCCTACCAATTCGGCATTAGCTGGCAAACGCTGGCAGCGCTTTTGTTAACTTGGTCGTTGATGGTACTAACGCTGATCGATCTACAAGAACAGCTATTACCAGATGATATTACGTTCCCCATGTTGTGGCTTGGGTTGATTGTCAATTCACAAGGTTTGTTTACAACGCTTCAAAGTGCATTATTTGGCGCGATTATTGGCTATTTATTTTTATGGAGTGTTTACTGGCTCTTTAAATTATCAACCGGCAAAGAAGGTATGGGCTATGGCGATTTTAAATTACTGGCCATGCTAGGAGCTTGGCTAGGCTGGCAAGCGATACCTGTGATCGTTCTGTTATCTTCTGTAGTGGGCGTGATCGTAGGACTCTCATTAATTGGTCTAAAACGATTATCTCGTGAACAACCCATTCCCTTTGGGCCTTATCTTGCCATGGCAGGTTGGTTAAGCCTCATGTGGGGTGATAAACTGACCCAATTCTATCTTAACTTGATCCATTTATGACTTATGTTGTGGCTTTAACCGGCGGTATTGGTAGTGGCAAAAGCACGGTTGCGAATTTTTTTAGTGAATTAGGTGTGCCGGTTATTGATGCCGACCTTATCGCTCGTGATCTTGTCAAACCCCAGACACCAGCCTACTTGCAAATCGTAAACCGATGGGGACAAGCGATACTGCAAGAAAATAACGAGCTCAATCGACACCTAATCCGTGAACGTGTTTTTTCGAATGGTGAGGATAAAATTTGGTTAGAAGGTTTACTTCATCCGCTCATTCGCGATTCGATTCAACAAGCCATCAAAAACGTGCAATACCCATATTGCGTGATTGTGATCCCGTTGCTTGCTGAGCGCTTTACAGATTATCAAGCTATGCTCAATGAAGTGATTGTGATCGATGTAATGCCCGAGCAGCAGTTGTCCAGAACTTTGGCTCGTGACGCTTCGTCAAAGCCACTGGTTGAGAAAATAATCGCCTCGCAGGCATCTCAAGCAGATAGACTGAAGATTGCACAAACCATCTTATCAAACCACGGCGATCTGGACAGTATTGAAAAAAAGGTGCATGACTTACATCAGCGCATACTAAAAACTAGCATCTCAGGGAAAATTTGATATATTGCAATTAAGAACTTTCACACTACCCATAGAGGTACTTGGCGTGGCTCAACAATTTCTCATTTTCGAACATCCGCTCAACGAACGTATTCGTACTTTTTTACGAACCGAACATTTATTTCAGTTAGCTAAGTATAGATTAACGAATACGGTGAGCCCCTGGGACGCAAGAGATTGCATCGCAGCGATTATTGAGCTTTATAATCTTATTGAAAGAACGGACTTTCGCGGTGAGCTGTTAAAGGAAATTGAACGGCACGCCAACGGATTACAACGCCTAGATATGACACCCAGCGTGGATCATCATGCGTTAGGTAAAGTCCTCAAAGAACTGGAATATTCAATCGAATCATTACGTTCATATTCTGCTAAACAAGGCTTATGCCCTAAAGAAAGCGATCTCTTCAATAGTATTCGTCAACGCCTCTTGATCCCTGGTGGCACTTGCAGCTTTGACTTGCCTGCTTTTCACTACTGGTTAAGTTTGCCGCCAAAAATGCGCCAAAAAACCTTAAATGAATGGCAAGAATTACTAAACCCGCTAGATAAAGCGTTATCATTAGTATTAGATCTCACGCGCCAATCCAGCCGACCTACGCGTGAAATGGCAGCTGCCGGAACATTCCAGAAAACCATTAATGCCCAAGCTGCCAGTCAATTAATCCGAATTGCTGTTTCTGCTGAATATTGTGTATACCCAGAAATCAGCGCTAACAAACACCGCATCAATGTGCGCTTTTTACAAGCACAATTCGAGCAAGGCAAAGCCGCATTATGGACGCAAGATATTCCATTTGAATTAACATGCTGCGCGATTTAGCCCCGATGTCGGATGTTATCCTATGCCCTCGTTGCAAAAAGACATCTAGCATTGCATCAACCAATCCTTTTCGGCCTTTTTGCAGCGAACGCTGCAAATTGATCGATCTAGGTAGTTGGGCTGCGGAAGATTATAAAATTCCGGCTGAAGAATCGCCTTCGTTTGAAGATGATGAAATGGGTGCAGGTAACGACCCTAAAGATTAACGCTTGAAAGGTAACTGACGACCGTTACATCTTATTAGCAACAAACTCGCTGCGCATCGATATTCTAAGCTCTTCAGCACTCTCATTAGCTATCGTTCGTTCCCATTCTTCACGCGCAGGAAGAGGACGACGACGGCTTCTCGAATCTTCAACAATCAACGCATATGCGGCCTCCTTTTTATCAGACACCGCACATACCTCAGACAATAAATCCTGATACTCATTATTTGCTGACAATGTTGTTTGCAACACTTGCAGCCCTTTTGTTGTCTGTGACATTAATACCAATTCCAGCAAATCCTTTCGATTAATGAGTGATAAATGATTTAAGTTTCTCACGAATTCGATTCGTTGTAGTCTACCCTCTTGGGTGCCTACCACACCTAATGATTCAAAAGCATTAAACAATATGGCCATTCGCTCAAGGCCATCCGTAAATAGCTGTTGTTGATTTTCATAATCCGTTTGATTGATAGCGAATTGTTTTAAGACATGTGCTTCCACTTTAATATGTTTTGGCTCGTCATTACTCATGGGGTTTTCAAATCGTAAGGTAATTGGATCAACGTGTAAATCGCTAACAAACGTGACATTAACACCCTCTTTAAAACGCTCAGATAAATTTATTTTAAACGGTTCATCAATGTGTGACTGAATATAGCGTAATGCCAGTATGGCCTCACTTTCTGTTAACAATCTTGCATCCTGCTCGGCTTTGCGGTAGTTTTTAGCAAAAGAAGACAACACTGCTTTAGAACGATTGTTATCATGTTGTTTAATTTTTTGTTTCTTACTTTCCACAGCAGTATTTTGCACGATTGGATTGATGTTTTCTGCATCTAGTTTGATAGATGCAATTTCAGCCCGCGATAGTTCTTTAGGGACAATCTGATCAACGTTTATTCCAATACTTCTAAAAACAGCACGAACCCCATTTCTAAAAGACCTAATTGTTCGCCTAAATTTACTCGCTTGACCGACATGATCGAGAGAAGCCTCCAATCGGTTGGCAATTTGCACACCATCGTGTCCCAAATTTTGAAAGGCATTAATACTATTACCGGCTGGATCATTCGCTAAACGAGCGCGATCAAGATTTGCTAAATCCGTTTGCGCAACCCTAAACGCTTTCAACTGCTTACCGGCCAAACTGCTCTTTTTAGGATTTCGACTTTCCAACACTTGTGTCTTATCAGATACTTTAGTAGAAAAATCGTCTACAAGATCAAGACAATCTTTTTTAACCTTGGAAATTGCTCTATCGTGCGCAGTGACTAGTGGGGCAATCTGAGAAAACTGCTTCATTCTATCGCTGATAGCGCTATACAATACATGTAATGCAGGATCAAGCTTTTGCTCTATCAAATCGGTATCCATCAACACTCTGCGTAGATAGGCACTGTCTGACTCATAATATTGTACATGATCTGCCAAGTAAAACTGTTTAAATTGGGCAATTTGATTGTCAATTTGCAATATCATATTCTGCTGAGATAATTGTAAGGCTTGATATTTCTGCAATAATAAAACCTGATCAGGTGGATTCTTATCCACCTCCATAAAGTAAT
>CAZCXZ010000053.1:0-23501 GCA_964502705.1 Uncultured Candidatus Berkiella sp.
TCTTTAAATCAAAACAGAATGTATTACCAGAGGCTTTAAAATATACTCTTCTTTGTCTTGTGAACTTAGTGTTTTCATATGGACTGATTTCAAGTCTTGTTTACCTAGGCGCGAATGTCTATGCCAGTAAAATGATCGCGCTGATTGGCTTGTTCTTCGCCAATTTTGCAATTCAAAAATTACTGGTATTTGGTAAAGAAGAAGTGGTTATCGCAAAATAACCACCTCATTAAGGCGGGTTATTTTTTGCCAGATCTTCTGCCAATAATCGCTGATCCTGATCGGCGAGCACTGCTTGAGGGCGCGACCGAAGAAGAAGGATCTTCCTCAGACGCGGCGTCTTCATTCGACCTGCTAGATGATCGAGATATCAAAACAGGCGGAACTGCAGGCGTTATCAGAACGGGGGCCACAGGCACAATCGTCGAATCTTGCGATGAAGAGGACGTGGGAATTGAGCTACCTCTAGCAGAAATTCTTGAACCGGTCGTCGAGCTAGTCATCGACAAAGGCATCATCATACCATAAGGATTCGCGGCTGCTTGGGCTCGTGCTATAGCTTGTCCGAAAGCAATTCTAACGGGCTGTCGAACGCCGTCAAAATCTTCTTGCTGTAAATGGGTTAAGCGCATCGCCAACATCGTTTCTGTTTGCGAGAGCTCACTTAATCTTGCCGCATCTTCAGGGGCAAGCATTCTACCCACCGGCAAGGCTCGTGAAGCGCCACCCATGCTTTTCGATTTAAATAACATGCCAAGTCGCCCTACGCCTTTCACTGGCTCGACGGTTGAGGCACTCGGCACAGCAAGGGTGACTAATTGAGCATTCAAGGCAGTTATTTGATCTCTTATGCCATTTAAAGTGGTCAACGATTTTTTAATCGCAAAGGTCTTAAAAGATTCTGCTAAATCATCGACTGAAGTATAGTGGGCATCAACATGCTGATTGTGATTGCATTTGATATACGCCAACATATTTGCGATTTGTTCACACTCATCTAACGATAAGCAGTGCTCAAATTTTGCAAAGTGCTTAATCGTAAGTATTCCTGGGAACGCTTGCCAGGCATATAAGTATCCGGACAATTGCAATAGAGCGTCTTCTGTCGCGTGCTCTTCAGGGTTGCTGAGCAGACTTTTGGCATAAGCATCTAAACCAATTTGTCTGGCAAGCACAAATAAATAGTCATCTTGATAGAAATCGGGTCTATCAACTGCCGATTTAGGAGGATAGCCGCCATCGGTTGCCTTAATCCCAAAAAAGCATTTTCCTAACATTGCAGCAGATTCTGGGATCCCTTTTTTATCGTCGACTATGCCGCACATAAAACTATCTTTATGACAAACACCGGTTTCAAAACGATACTCTCTGGCAAGTTTATTGAAGTGTCTTTCTAAAAACTTAAGGATAAAATAATTTTTTCCACGATGCTTTAGATCTTGTAGGGGGGCAATTTCATTGTCTAATAAATTAACCAGCGCCTGCGTGCGTAAAATACCTTCACTGTGGTCGGTTAAATTAAGCATCTCAAGCTGACGAATAATCTCTTTGGTAGCAATACTAAGATGGTGATGATCGTCACCATTCAATTTATTGTCTTCACCGCCACCAAATAGCACATGCGCCTTGGGCACATCGATGCCAAACCCGCTTAATATTTGCAAACAGATTTCTACTGGAAAATCCGATCTCGCCTCATCGTCGAAAGAGCGATTAGTTAAAATACCAAAATGCTGGTTAGGGGAGCGCGTTTGATAAAGCATGGTTGGCAATAATAGATGCGCATTTTTAAATATTCTTTTCAAAATAACGATGAGGGTGTCATCCACGTCCCAAAAGGTAAAATGCGTCAATCCCTTCGCATCGGTTGTTGTAGAAGTGGTTGCAGCACTGGCTGATGTCATCATGGTTTTGTTTCAGTAATTAAAAATAAAGGTAGGGCAGTTTATCACTTTTAAGACATCAATGTAAGTCACTGAGATAAATTTTGAGACGATTTCTTACTTATGCTCTCTGGCACCCTCAATAATCCGAGCAAAAAAGTAAGGCAGTCCTTGAGCGTGTGAATACAATTGTGCAGGCCGATTACTTGCGCGACGAATATTACCCGTTTCCTGCAAAAAATTGGCATCCAATAAACGCCTACGTAACGATTTTTTTTCGATTTTGAAGCCTAAAACAGCCTCATAGGCTTTTTGTACCTCAGTCAGAGTAAACTCTTTAGGCAACAAAAAAATCGGCAATGAGGTATAGAGTGACTTGTTCTGAAAGCGCTGTAAAGATTCTTCGATCAGCGTTTGATTGGAGAGCACTAAATGACTTTTTAACACTTCATCGATTGGGATCCAACAATGATCCTGTTGATCATGTAAGGCCGTATGACTGCCCACTAACGCATAATATACCACGGCTAATGACCACGCTTCTTCTTGGCGTTCTTGCTGACCTTTGGTTTGCACTTGCTCTAAATAAAGGGCATCAAAACCGCTGGGTATTTTTAGGGCGCGCCTTGCTGAATCTTCTAATGAGTGATCCTGCTCGACATCAATGGCGCTTGAAGGCAAATGCCAACTGGTATTCATCGAAGTTTGATTTGATTTAACCAATAAAACGCATAACTGCCCCGCATGCAACGCAAAAGCCACGACATTGACGGTGACTTGTAGTGCTTTATTCATGTTGCAAATCGCTATTTTGATACAAATGATGCGCTAAAATATAGTCTGCAATGCTGTCACCTACTAATTCGCTTAATTGCATTTTTTGTATTGTATTTGATGGCGATTTTTTACTGACAATATCTCGCACCATCGTACTATGAATCGGCAGATTTTCTTTAACTACATAGAGTGGCCAGCGTTGCTCAATTTCTTGATAGCGATAAAATTTATGCCACATTGCTGGCGCTGCCAAATCAGGGCCTACAATAAAACGTATTTCACAAGGCACATTTTGTTTTTGATAAAAATGCTCGATTGCGGTTAACACATCAAAAGTATAAATAGACGTCGCATTGGGATTGGCGCTAAGCAGCGTCGGCTCGATATTGAAAATGGTGACACGCTGCTTTTCTCGTGCGCTAAGCTCATTCTCAACCATTAAATGCAGCATCCTTAAACGATGCTCTATTGGGCTTAAATTTTTTTGAAAAGCATGCAGTAAACTGGGCACCAGTAAAATATCGTCGAAATCATTATAGGCTTGCAGAATAACACTGACATGCCCACGAGTAGGTGGATTAAAACTCGCACCCATAACCCCAATTCGTTGCATATTTAGCTCGTTAACAGGTTGACAAACTAGCTCTCTTATTCCATCATGTTAGTGTGGGTGTGCCACTAAGTCAAGTCAGCAGCAAGAGAGAAAGAATATGCGCACAATTGGGTTTAAGGCCACCGTAGCCAGTATTGATGTAGATACCCAATATGGTTTTACCAATTTTTGCCCAGCAGAACTCCCTGTCCCAAATGGCGAGCAAGTGGTTGCAGAGTTGAATCAACAAGCTACTTTTGCGCGCTACCGTGTTGGCACCAAAGATGCTCACCCTGCTAACGCCAAATGGGTAGGCACTGAACACGCACCCGACTTTACGCAAATAATTGGCAAAAATATGGATATGCGCTGGCCTGTGCATTGTGTACCTGGAACCAAGGGGTTTGAATTAATTGAAGGGTTACCCCATGTCAGCGAATATGATTTCTTCGTTTATAAAGGCGTTGAACCCGACATGCATCCTTATGGCGGGTGTTATCATGACTTTGCTGAAAAAGTCAGCACGGGATTAATTGAATTCCTACGCTGTAAAGGGGTTCAAACCGTGATTGTGGGCGGACTTGCCACCGATTACTGTGTAAAGCAAACCGTTTTACAACTCTTAGCAGCAGGCTTTGAAACTATTGTCAATTTAGGTGCTTGCCGTGGCCTCGCCTCCGACACAACGGAACAAGCCATTTTGCAAATGCAGCAACAAGGCGCCATCATCATTCAATCGAGTCTCGAACTTACCCAAACCAATATGACTCCCGAGGCCTTACATGGCTGAGCCAGTCATTTGCTCACTGCTAGACACCGACCTTTATAAATTAACCATGATGCAGTGCATTTTTCATCAATTTGCACAAACAGAAGTTGAATATCGTTTTAAAAGCCGCAAGCCTCTTGATCTCAAGCCTTTTTATTCAGAAATTCAATATGAAATTCATGCTTTATGTCAGCTGAAATTTACTGATGATGAATTGTCCTACTTGCGTTCTTTATCATTTTTTAAAGCCGATTTTATTGATTTTTTGCACACATTCCAATTACAAGAAAAACATATTCACCTTAATCTTGAAGATGAATTAACGCTGACAATTAAAGGCCCTTGGGTTGCCACTATTTTATTTGAAGTGCCTGTTTTAGGTATTATTAGCGAAATTTATCATCGTGCGCAGTATCCAACAGAAGATTTCGTTATTGCACGTGAACGATTACTGTCTAAGGTCGAGTTTGTTAAATCAAAGGCGCCTAAATTACGTTTTTCTGATTTTGGCACACGGCGACGCTTTTCTAGCGCTTGGCAAGCAGAAGTGATCCACACGCTACATAAACAATTGCCCAATGCCTTTATCGGCACTAGCAATGTGCATTTTGCAAAAATGTATGGATTGCGCCCAATTGGTACCATGGCGCATGAATTTCTTCAAGCCTGCCAGGTATTGGCACCGCACATTCTGGGTAGCCAAGCTTATGCATTAGAAGCGTGGCTAAGAGAATATCCTTCGGAATTAGGCATTGCCCTTACCGATGTGCTGACGATGGATATTTTCTTACAAGAATTCAATAGAGATCTTGCGGTACGTTATCAAGGGCTACGGCAAGATTCAGGCGATCCCATTACCTGGGGCAATAAAGCTTTACAGCACTATGAAGCGCTAGGCATCTCGGCAATTGACAAAACTTTCGTGTTCAGCGATGGCCTCACCGTTCCCACCGCTGCTAATATTGCAAAATATTTTCAAGGAAAATGCCAAACGGTATTTGGCATTGGCACCAATTTAACCAATGATATGGGGCATCCTTCATTAGATATTGTGATAAAAATGACCTACGCCGATCAAAAGCCAGTAATTAAAATTTCAGACAGCAAAGGTAAAATGGTTTGCGAAGACCCTCAATTTATCATTCAAGTTAAAGACATATTCAACATAAAGGACTAACCATGCGTATTGCGGTGGCACAGCTCAATTACAAATTAGGTGATTTTGCAGGTAACTTTGATAAAATTAAACAGGCCATCCAAGAACACCAACAAGACGATTTGATTATCTTTTCAGAACTTTGCCTCTCCGGCTATTACCCATGGGATTTAATTAATCAGCCAGGCTTCATAGAAACGCAACAACGTTATTTAGACAAAATCTGCGCGCTCACACAAAATGGTCCTGCTGTCATTGTGGGGTATGTCAGACCAATCACGGAAAAAGGCCAGCATTACTGTAATAGTTTGGTTTTATTTGCCAATAATAGTGCTCAATACATTTATGACAAACAGTTGCTTCCTGTTTACAATATTTTCAATGAGGCAAGACACTTTGCTCCAGGAAAAAAGGCTGGTATCACTGAATTTGGCAAACACAAGCTTGGGTTTTTGATCTGCGAAGATGGCTGGGCGTCGCTTGATAACTATGTGTATGAGACAGACCCTGTCGATAATTTAATCGAGCAATCTTTAGATTTAATCATTTCCATAAATGGCTCACCCAGTAATGTTGGCAAACAACAAGAACGACTCAACCATTTTTCTGCGATTGCCAAACGTTGCAAAGCGCCTTTAATTTTTGTGAATCAAGTCGGCGGCAACGACGATATCGTTTTTGATGGTGCCAGTTTTATATTGGATAAGCATGGTCAATCGCTAGGGGTTCTCCCCTCTTTTGAATCCGCGGTTGGCACCGTTGAATTTGAAAAGCCAAACTTAATGCCTTTAGAAAATTTTAAAAATATTGCACCACTTTATGATGAAGAACTGTGCTATAAACAAATGATCTTAGGCCTAAAAGATTACGTGCAAAAATGTGGCTTTCAAACGGTGGTACTGGGCGTCTCTGGCGGCATTGATAGTGCTTTAACGCTCATGTTAGCCGTTAAAGCATTAGGCGCAGAAAATGTGGTGGGACTTGCTATGCCCTCTCGCTATTCTACTCCTGAAAGCTTAGCGGATGCTATCACGCTCTGTCAGACCTTTAAGGTCAAACTCTATACCGTTTCGATCGAAGAAGAACTCGCCCTGGCCTTGGCGCAATTTGAACAGACTTATGGGGAAAAGGCCAAATCACTGACTGAACAGAATATTCAGGCAAGATTACGTGGGCGCTTTTTGATGGAGTATTCTAATCAAACTGGCGCGCTGGTCTTGTCTACTGGCAATAAAAGTGAATTAAGCGTTGGTTATACCACGCTTTACGGTGATATGACCGGTGGCTTTAATTTGATTGGCGATCTTTATAAAACCGAAGTCTATCGAATATGTGACTATTATAATCAACGTCACCGTGACGCGCGGATCCCAGATAGCATTATGTTAAAGGCACCCAGTGCTGAATTAGCACCCGATCAGAAAGACAGCGATACACTCCCGCTGTATGTCTTCCTTGATGCTATTTTAAAAATCTATTTGGAAGGTGATTTGCTACCAGTCAACGAATTAGCGCATTTCCAAGCCCTAGTGGATGAGCAAGACCCTGCCATCGTGAAGAAAGTTCATAACATGGTAGCGCGAGCGGAGTTTAAACGACGCCAAGCCTCACCGATTGTAAGACTACAGCGCCGTGCGTTTGGCTTTGGTCGCCAGTTGCCGATTAGCGGCAATGCTATCTTCTAAAGCACCAAACCTTAAACCCGTCTATACCTAAAGTAAGGGTTTAACGGAGAAACTGCCATGGCATATGCCAATAATATTTTAGAATGCATTGGTCATACCCCCTTGGTAAAATTAAACAAAGTAGTGGATACCCGTTCAGCCACGGTTTTGGTGAAATGTGAATTTATGAACCCCTCCGGCTCTATCAAAGATAGAATGGCCAATTACATCATCGAACAAGCGGAAAAATCAGGACAACTTATTCCTGGCGGGACCATCGTTGAAAATACTTCCGGTAATACAGGTCTTGCCTTAGCAATGATTGCTGCGGTTAAGGGCTACCGTGCCATTTTTACCTTGCCTGATAAAATGAGTCTTGAAAAAATCAATATGCTAAAAGCTTTTGGCGCCGAAGTGGTTATTACACCCACTGATGTTCCGGGAGATTCTCCCGATCATTACGTAGAAGTTGCCAAACGAATTGCCAGAGAAACCCCCAATGCATTTTATGTAAATCAATATCATAACCAAGCAAATATTACTGCACATTATCATTCAACGGCGCCTGAGATCTGGGAGCAAACTGCTGGAAAAATTGATGCATTTATTGCAGGAACCGGCACCGGTGGCACGGTTTCGGGTGTAGGACGCTATTTTAAAGAAAAGGGATACCCCGTTAAAATTATCGGAGTCGACCCTATTGGTAGCGTTCATTATGACTATTTTTATACCCATAAACTGGTAACGCCTCATGTATATAAAGTTGAGGGGATCGGTGAAGATATTTTGTGTGATGCACTCGATTTTTCGGTTATTGATGAAATGCGTCAAACCAATGATCAACAAGCATTTAGCATGGCAAGACGCCTTGTCAAAGAAGAAGGTTTATTTTGTGGCGGATCTTCTGGTGCCATCTTGCATGCTGCCGTTGAAGTGGCAAAAGAATGGGGCCCTGGCAAAACGATAGTGGCAGTTTTAACGGATTCAGGTTCTCGTTATATTAGTAAATTCCTAAACGATGATTGGATAAAAGAAAATGGGTTCTAAAGAGCAAAAAACACGTTTTGCAACCAAAGCGATTCATGCCGGCTTTGGCCATGACGAAACAACTGGCGCCGTTATGCCACCCATCATGTTGAGCACAACGTTCGCACAAAAGCTTCCTGGCCACCCCTTTGGTAAATATGAATACTCTCGTACCGCCAATCCAACACGCGATATCCTGGAAAACAATCTCGCTGCTTTAGAAAATGGCCGTTACGGTCTGTGCTTTGCGTCCGGATGTGCTGCATTAAACACCCTATTACAAGCATTTCCTTCAGGTAGCCATATTCTATTAAGCGATGATGTCTATGGTGGCACTTTGCGGATTTTAAGCCAGGTATTTGCCCCATTGGGTTTTACCTATACGCAATGTGACATGACCGATCTAGCAGCCGTTGCAAATGCCATTACACAGAATACTCAGCTAATTTGGCTAGAGACACCGTCAAATCCGTTATTAAAAATTATTGATATCAACGCTCTCGCAAGGCTTAAAAAACAACATGCCCCTAATGCTTGGCTATGTGTTGATAACACCTTTGCTACACCCTTTTTACAAACACCGCTTGATCTGGGTGCTGATCTTGTCTGCCATTCCACCACCAAATATATTGGAGGTCATTCAGATGTGATTGGCGGCGCGTTAATTCTCAATGACGAAGGTTTAGCACAACGCTTATATTATTTACAGAATGCAACCGGCAGCGTTCCTAGCCCCATGGATTGCTATTTGCTGTTACGCTCCATTAAAACTTTACCGGTACGCATGAGAGCGCATTGCGAGAACGCACAGCAGATTGCCACTTTTTTAAGTGCTCATCCTAAAATTAGCCGTGTGATTTACCCCGGTTTAGACAACCACCCACAACACGCTTTAGCTCGCACCCAAATGCGGGACTTTGGTGGCATGATAAGTGTGGTCTTAAAAGAAGGACTTCCTGCGGTGAATCCGTTTTTATCACAATTAACTATTTTCACATTAGCAGAGTCACTGGGTGGCGTAGAATCGCTGATTGAACATCCTACTGTTATGACGCATGCCGCCATTCCAGCAGAACATCGCAAGAAAATTGGTATTGAAGATGGTTTAGTCAGAATATCAGCGGGCATTGAAGATCCCGCTGATTTAATTGATGACCTTGAACAGGCGTTACGATAGAGGGATTATGCAGTTTGGGTTAATTTAATGCCCAAACGCAGCGCAACTTCCTCATAACCCTCAACAACATCGCCCATATCTTTGCGGAAACGATCTTTGTCGAGTACCTTTTTAGTTTCGGCATCCCAAATGCGGCAGCCATCTGGTGAGAATTCATCGCCTAAGATAAGCTCATCATGGAACATACCAAACTCAAGCTTATAATCAACTAAAATAAGCCCAGCTTCTGCAAACAATTTCTTCAAAACATCGTTAACAGCATAGGTATAGGTTTTCATCTGCGCAATTTGCTTTTCTGTCGCCCATCCAAAAGTCATGATCAAAGAATCATTCACCATCGGATCATGAAGTGCATCGTTCTTTAAAAAGAATTCGAAGGTAGCCGGTTTCAACTCTAAGCCCGCTTCAACGCCTAAGCGACGGCACAAGCTTCCGGCAGCAAAATTGCGCACTACACATTCAACTGGGATCATTTTTAAACGTTTCACAAGTGACGCATCATCGCGCACCAGTTTAATAAAATGATTAGGGATCCCCGCTTGATGAAGCTTTTGCATGATAAAGGCATTAAATTGATTATTCACCATGCCTTTTCTGTCAAGCTCTACAATTTTCTCACCATCAAATGCTGAGGTATCATTTCGATACACACATAACAATTCATCGGGTTTGTCGGTAGTATAAAGCGATTTTGCTTTACCTTTATAAACTAGATTTTGTGCGTCCACATGAACCTCCTAAGACTGCGTTAATTCACCAAAACCGGGTGGTACTAAGGATACGGGTTGAACTTGGCCAGGGATCACATCCGGGAATGAATAATGCTCATTGCCTCTCATGTAGGATAAATCATTTGGCACTTGTAAAGGCGCATTGACCGTGCTGATAAGATAATCTTTTTCGCGATCACGAATGTATTGTGAACGCTGTTGATTCAACTGTTGGCACCCTGTTAACAACGTGCTGGATAACAAAGTTATGAGAAGTATTTTTCTAGATATTTTCACGCTTTCACCACTTAAATTTATATATTGTTTGTTATATAGCCGCAGTATTCAAAGCTTCAATCATATGCTCATGATGTTGCGGAGTTAATGTTGTCAACGGCAAACGAATACCACTGTCGATTTTTCCGAGATAATGCATCGCCCATTTAATCGGAATAGGGTTGGCTTCTATGATGCATAACCGATGCAAAGGTTGTAATGTTTCGTCACATGTTTTGGCACTTTTAGCTTCTTTACGGATCGCTAATTCACACATTTTTTGCATCGCTCTGGGAGCCGCATTGGAGGTGATCGAAATAACCCCTTGACCGCCCAACAACATAAATTCACAAGCGCTCGGGTCATCGCCGCTATAAAAGAGAAATCCTTTTTCACATTGTTCTTGCAATGTTTTAAGCCGTTCTATGTTACCGGTTGCTTCTTTGATGCCGATAATATTTTTAATTTTACTTAAACGAGCAACTGTTTCAGGTAATAAATCACAGCCAGTGCGCGATGGCACATTATAAAGCAAAATGGGAATATCAACCTGTGTTGCAACAGCGGTGAAATGCTCAATCAGTCCCTGTTGTGTCGGTCGGTTGTAATAGGGCGCCACAATTAAACAAGCATCTGCACCGATTTCTTTGGCCATTTGAGTGCGCAAAATCGTGCTAGCGGTCGCATTGGTGCCCGTGCCTGCAATAATGGGAATGCGCTTTTTCGCGGTTTGCACGACGCACTTGAGTATATGCGCTTGTTCGTCTTGCGTTAACGTCGGTGATTCACCCGTCGTCCCAGAGACCACAATCGCTGCTGTTCCCTCCTTAATGTGCCATTCAACTAAATCAATGAGCGCTTTTTCATCCACGGCGCCATCTGGCTTCATCGGGGTAACTAGTGCAACACAACTGCCTGTAAACATCGCTTTTTCTCCCTAATATCAGGTATGTGCAAACTAACATGTCATCCAGTGAAATACCACTTCATTCAGGACTAATTAGTGGTAAACTCTGCCTTCGTTCTTTCAGAAGCCAGGTAACCATCTATGTCCGTGAATAATCAACATTATCTCGTGATCTCAGCCCTTGGAAGTTACCAATTGGGCATTCTGGAAACGTTCACCAAAATGAGTAAACAGTGTGGTGGCAATATCCTTGAAAGCAAGCTGTCGACCATGGGCGAGGAATGCGCACTCTTTTTGCACTTAAGTGGCACCTGGAATGCGATTGCCAAAGTTGAAGCGGCCCTACCCAATCTTGCCCAAACGCATGAATTAGCGGTCCACTGCAAACGCACTCTGCCCAAAAATGCCATGAATGCGCTTCCCTACTCTGTACATATCTTCGCAAAAGATCGCCCAGGAATTTTAAATGAGCTGGCTGTTTTCTTTAGTCGCCAAGGCATCGTCATCGATAAAATGGAAACCGATACTTATTTAGCCAAAAATCAGACCAACATGACAAATATTACCTTTATGGTGAATATTCCCGCTAAACTTCACCTCGCAACGATCCGCGAGCGATTTATTGAATATTGTGAAGACCGTAATCTCGATGCCATGTTAGAGCCGGTTAAGTAAATTTAGCCCGGCACTTTCGGCCAAGATGTCAGCACCGCTTTCACTAAAATGGCTAAGGGGATAGCAAAAAATAATCCCCAAAATCCAAACCAACCGCCAAACACTAAAATAGCAAGAATGATGGCAATCGGATGCAAACTGACCGCGCCGGAAAATAAGAGCGGCACAAGTACACTGCCATCAATTGCTTGGATAATGCCATAAACGAGCAGCACATAAGCAAATTCTCTGCCTAAACCATATTGAAAAAATGCAACAAATATCACCGGAACGGTAACTACCGCAGCACCAACATAAGGGATCAATACCGACAATCCTACCAATACCGATAATAACGTCGCGTAATGCATGCCGAAAATGTAAAAGCCAATATAGGTTGCAATACCAACAATAATGACTTCTGCTACTTTGCCACGAATATAATTGCCAATTTGTCTATCTACTTCATTCCACACCTGTGAAAGCAATTGGCGATTTTGTGGTAAAAAATTCCCAGCCCATTGCAAAATCATTTGATAATCTTTTAAAAAGAAGAAAACCAGCAGTGGTACCAATACCAGATACACAATCAATGAAATCACACTGGGCAGAGAGGTTAATGACGCAGCAAAAAGGACTTTAATCGTTTGTTTAACCTGCAAAGTAAAACTAATTAACCAGTCATCTACGGTTTCTTTGGTCACATATTGCGGAAATTCAGCCGGTAGTAAATAAAGCGATTGTTGTGCGCGCACAACCATCGTCGGTAATTCTTGCAACAAATGTAATAATTGCTGCCATACCAGTGGCCATAAAATCAGCGCACCCAGAAGAAATACCCCTAAGAATGTCGAGTAGACTAAAAGAACAGCGCAGAGCCTCGGCATTTTTTTAGCAATGAGAATATCGGTGATCCAGTGCAGAAGATAAGCAATGATAATGCTCGCAAAGACCGGCGCTAAGATTTGGCCCATAAATAACAGCAATAAGGTGCCCAGTGTTAACACTGAAATAAGCAATATCGCTTGCGGGTCCGAAAAGTAACGACGCCCGAAACTTCGCACGCTTCCTATCACATCGACCCCACAAAATAGTTAACTAACAAAATAAAAAGATAATTGTCCAAGCACTTTAGCATTTTGTAGGTTAAAATACTTGATAACATCCCAATATTATAGAGGAAATCGTTTGATTAGGGCTGCCTTTCTAATCCTCATTTGTCTGCTACCGATTAAGTCAGTAGCTCACGAACTACCGGATTTGGGTAATGCGGCAAGTGCTGTATTGAGCCCGCAGCAAGAATATGAGCTTGGCGCTTCGGTCATGAAGCAACTGAAAGCGGCACTCGTGATTTCTCAAGATGTGATTGTCACTGAATATATCCACGGATTAGGCTATCGTCTATTAGCAACCCAAAGCCAAGCGCAACCGCAATATCAATTTTTTATCGTAAAAGACAAAACGATCAACGCTTTTGCATTACCTGGCGGTTTTGTTGCAGTGAACACGGGATTGATTCTTGCCACTGAAGCAGAAAGTGAACTAGCCGGTGTTCTTGCGCATGAAATTGGCCACGTACAGCAAAAGCATATTGCGCGCATGTATGCGCACGCTGGCCGTTTACGACTTTCTACCATTGCCGGTATGATAGCGTCTTTAATCATCGCCACACAAAGCCCACAAGCTGCGCAAGGCGCACTGGCTGCGACACTAGCAGGTAGCCAACAAGCACTCATTAATTTTACACGAGACCATGAAAAAGAAGCCGATTATGTGGGTATTCAGACACTCGCTAAAGCGGGCTATGATCCCATGGGTATGCCAACCTTTTTTCACAGGATGTATCAAGATACCCGTTACCATGGTAACCATATACCTGAATATTTGCTGACTCACCCTTTAACTGAAGCGCGTTTAGTGGCAGCACAAGCCCGAGCCAAACAATTTCCCTACAAACAGATTCAAGACAGCCTGAGTTACCATTTAATACACGCACGCGTCACGCTGTATCAATTTGCGAGCGCCCGCGAAGCAAGCAACCACTTTGCCAAAGTACTCGCACGCGGTAACTACCGTAGCCGTTTAGGCATTGTTTATGGTTACGCTTTGTCTTTGATTGAAGAAGGCAAAGGAGACGCTGCAAAACCCTATTTGGATGAGCTGCTTGCCGCTTCGCCAGATCAGCCACTCTTCCATTTAGCTTATGCACAAATGGAGATGTCTTTAGGTGAACGCCAAAGTGCTTTAGATCGCCTCGCGGTGACCTTGAAGAATCACCCTAAAAATTACCCTCTAACACTCACTTACGCTGATTGGCTGATCCGCTATGGTCAAACCACAGAAGCGATTTCTTTCTTACAAAAGCAAGTGGCGCTTAAAACACCTCACCCTGAGCTTTGGCACTTACTATCACAAGCACAAGCGCGTGCTAAGCAACCGCTAAAATCCCATTTAGCGCAAGCGCAGTTCTTAAAGTTAACAGGAGATTATCCGGGCTCCTTAACTCAATTGCGCCTTGCTAAAAAGATCAGTCCTCTCACGCCGCAAGACATTCGGCAAATTGATGCTGAAGTCAAAGCGGTAGAAAAACTGCAACCAACTAAGTCATAAGCACTCACTTACAACCCTTATTTTATACACAAAAACTGTGGATAACATTGTGGAAAATAGTTGAGAAAAACGTCCCATGGCTGATTTTGCTTTCCTCAAAGGCGCATGCACAAATCTTGCCCACTTTATTTTTTTAGAAGCGATTCAATAGCTTCGTAAAAACCTTTTTTAGAAAACGATCTTTTTTTAGCTAACTGTCAGGATTTATTACAGGTTAGAAGGGAAACTATTTTTTGAAGAAAATCTGTGGATATGTTTTTTGCCCGATATCATCATCAATGCGATACCGGGCATTCAATTTAAGATTATCGACCGTATTGCGGATCGTCAGTCCAACGACCACTGCTAGGAGGAGGCTCTGCTGCTGCAGGCGCAGGGGCTGATGATGGCTCAGAATCTCTTTTGGGCGCTGGTGCGCTTGGTAATGAAGGCCCTTTATTGGAATTCACATCGGGCAACACTAAACCGCTAGATTTGCGCTCTGTCGGATGTTGCTGCTCTGCACTATATGAATCACCAAACATATTGGTCGCATACGGGATCCCGATCGCCGTTAGCCCTAAAATCAATAAGGTAATTGGCGTTGTTAACGGTACAAGCTTGGGGCTTTGTCGATGTATTTTGTATTGGGCAATTGAAGCCAATACCAAAGCTATACCAATGATGTAACAGGATAATAAGGCCAATTTAGTGATAAACGAGACCGGTGTCATTAAATTAGTAGAAGCTTCACCAAGTGAGATGTCTGCAAATAAAGAAAAAGGGGTTATCAGCAACATCAGAAAGACACTGCTTTTTTTAATAATCGGGTAAATACGCATAAGTTTAACTCTTATTCTGCAGAATACTAAATCATAGTTTACAACAAAAGCAGTCGGGCTAAAATGCCGACCTACCGCAAATTATTTATGTACCAAAATTGCCTGTTTAACCGCAGATAAAACTTCGGGGTATTGCTGGCAATGCGGATCTTGTTTTAAACGCTTAAAATAGCGCCAATCTAGCTGAATTGCGCGTACAAAATGTTTGACGGGATCAACCCCTTCTAACCAAAGGCCATACCAGCCTAATAAATATTCAGGATAAGCCCAGGAGGGATCAGCATGGAGAGCCGTCTTAACTTGCGAAAGTGCAGCTTGCGATTTGCCCTGAATAAAAGACCATAAGCTCAGGGTTACAAAACTATAAGCCACATCGTAACCTTGCCAAGGTTGGGGTGCATTTTTAATTAAGGCCATGATTCGCAGTAACGGCTTTGATCCCTCTTTGTGCTCCAGTTGTAAATCTTGACTCAAAGAAACCGCTTTTCTCATTAACGACCACCATTTTTCTTCATGGTCTCGCCAATAATACTGATATTCCAGCTCATCTAATATCAACTGCAAAGCCAGTAACGATTGCCCCTGCGCTTTTAGATCATTTAAACGGTATACAAGCCCCCAAAAGGTTTTATGCCCAAATCCTAACCAAGCAAAAAAGGCATAGCAACGTTGTAACCACACGTACTTGGATTCAAGCCGCGAAGGGAGGCAGGCACTGACACGCTGTTGATATTGACAATAATTTTCCATTTTAGTCGTACTTTTAGGGGGGCTTATCTTCTATATCGGTACGATGGCTTGCAAATGAAGTAAAAACACACTAATGTGACGTTATAGCGTACTAGCGCATTAATACATCCGTCTTCGCGCCAAGCAAAGCTTAGCGCTGCGCCGGACAAGCCCTTTAAGTTGTTCAGATAAGATAAGGTAAAATCATGGCAACGAGCACCCAACCTTATGCCCCGAAACGGGTATTAAGTGTTTTCTCCCTGGTGATGATTAACGTCATTGCCGTTGACAGTATTCGCACGTTGCCGATGGCCGCAAGCTATGGTTTTGCGCTGGTGACACTCTATGCGATTGCCGCACTCATGTTTTTTATTCCCACTGCCCTTATCACGGCCGAGCTTGCTACCACTTGGCCTGAAAAAGGCGGCATGTATGCTTGGGTTAAACTGGCTTTTGGTCCCAAATGGGGACTGTGCGTGGTTTACCTGCAATGGATCTACAATGTCGTTTGGTATCCAACCATTTTGACGTTGATCGCAAGCACCATTGCTTATCTTGTTGATCCCTTGCTCGTGCAAGATGCCAGCTTTATGACCACCGTGGTATTAGTAACCTTTTGGGGTTGCACTTTACTCAACTTTTTTGGCATGCGTATATCAAGTGCGGTTAGCACTTTTGGTTCTTTAGTCGGCACCCTTGCGCCCATGATCGTTATTATTCTATTGGCTTTTGCTTGGTTAAATCGTGGTAACGCACCTGAAATTGCCATGACCCAAGCCAGCTTATTCCCTAGCTTTAAAAGCATTGCAGAACTCGTCTTTTTCTCACAACTGGTTTTCAGTTTGTTAGGTTTGGAAATGTCATCGGTGCACGCTTTAGAAGTGAAAAACCCTAAAAAAGACTATCCTAAAGCCTTATTGATCTCTGCCATTATTATTTTAATCAGCTTAACCTTGGCCTCATTAGCGGTTGCCATTGTGGTACCTGCTGAAAAATTAAGTAATTTAACAGGTATTATTCAAGCTTTTTCATTGTTCTCTGAAGAATTTAATACGCCATGGCTTGGGCCACTTGTTGCGGGTGCTATTTTGATTGGTGGCGTATGCGCCGTTGCCACCTGGATCATTGGCCCTACAAAAGGATTATTTGCCGCAGCAGACGATGGTTTATTGCCAGAATTTTTAGCCAAAACCAATCGCTTTGGTGTTCCTTACGCCATGCTGTTAACGCAAGGTGCTATTTGTAGCGTGCTCACTTTGGTCTACGTACTGTTACCGACCGTGGAAGGCGCTTACTTTGCTTTATCGGTGATGGCTTCACAATTATCTTTGCTGATGTATACCATTTTATTTGCTGCTGCAATCTCGCTGCGCTATAGCCAGGCCAATACCGCACGCTCATTTAAAATTCCAGGCAAAAACTGGGGCATGTGGTTAGTTGCAGGCTCTGGCATTGTGATTAGCTTAGCGGTAGTGATGCTAGGATTTTTCCCACCCAGCACGAAAATAGATGTGGGTGATATTGTACTATATGAAGCCGTCATCATTGGTGGCATAACCTTGATCTTGTTGCCGCTCGTATTTATTCACGCGCCAAAACGTCAACCCACACTCAATTTAGTGTGACACCCTCTTAAATACGAACGTACTGCACAGGCCAAGGAATATCATGATGTAATTCTTTGGCCGCATGCAACGCAAAGTAAGGATCATTTAACATTCCCCGCGCCAGCAACACCATATCGGCTTGTGAAGTGCGAATAATATGATCGGCCTGCATTTCAGAAAAAATCATCCCCACCGCGCTCGTAGGAATCATCGCTTCGGAGCGGATTTTTTCTGCAAACGGTGTTTGATACCCGGGGCCTGCTGGAATGGGTGCGGATGCGAGATTACCACCACTTGAGCAATCGATTAAATCAACACCTTTCTCTTTTAATTGTTTACTTAATAAAATGGAGTCTGCTAAAGTCCAACCATCCGCATGCCAATCGGTTGCCGAGATCCGCACAAACAGTGGCAAATCATGAGGCCACACCTCACGCACAGCCGCGGTGACTTCCAGCAACAAGCGAATGCGATTTTCGAAACTGCCACCATATTCATCCGTGCGAAAATTACTTAACGGCGAAAGAAATTCATGCAGTAAATAACCATGTGCAGAATGAATTTCAAGCACTTTAAAATTTGCGAGCAACGCGCGTTTCGCTGCGAGAACAAAAGCTTGTATGACGTCACTCATTTGTTGCTTACTCAGTGCCGACGGTACGATTGACTGTTCACTAAAGGGAATTGCAGAAGGCGCAACCACTTGCCAGCCACCTTCATTTGCTGGCACATTTTTGCCACCTTCCCATGGACGTTGTGTGCTTCCCTTTCTCCCAGCATGCGCAAGCTGGATAGCCGGCACGGCACCATTTTTACTAACAAAATTTGTGATTTGTGTTAAATAAGGAATATGTTCGTCAGACCAAATGCCAAGATCAAAAGGCGAAATACGCCCCTCTGGTGTCACCGCGGTCGCCTCGGTAAACACTAATCCAGCACCGCCAACGGCACGACTACCTAGATGCACCAGGTGCCATTCGTTAGCGAATCCATCTGTTGAAGAATACTGACACATGGGCGAAACCCCGATGCGATTCTTAAAGGTGACGCCTCTAATGGTCAACGGAGAGTATAGGTGCAGATCCGACATAATGAATTGATTTCTTTAGCTGTATTAAATGGCCCTCATCATACTCGCTACTCTTAATTAATAAAAGTCATTATGGTAGACTGGCCCCTTTTTGCTGATAGCAAAAGTTGGAAATCTAAGGGATGGATTTGGCAAAACATAAGAAAAATTTTTAGTGTAAATAAGAAGTAGGCAGCAGCATGAATCGTCGTTTAGAGAACAAAGTGGCTATTATTATCGGTGCCAGCAAAGGCATTGGGCGCGGGATAGCCAAAGTATTTGCGAAAGAAGGCGCAAAGTTGTTAGTCGCAGGACGAAATGAAGCGGCACTAAAAAACCTCGTGGAAGAAATTTCCAGCCCCACACAAACCATCCACTATCACGTCGGCGACATTTGCAATGAACAAGATATGCAAAATGCTGCCAACAAAGCGCTCGAACTTTATGGCAAAATCGACATTCTCTGCCCTAATGCAGGCATCTATCCTGAAGCTTGGTTAGGTGAGATGACGTTAGCCCAATGGAATGAGGTGATTTTAACCAACTTAACGGGTGTGTTTTTAGCGACCAATTCCTGCATTTCAACTATGAAAAAGAGCCAATACGGTCGTATTGTTATCATATCTTCAATCTCCGGTCCGAAAGTTGGGTTACCCGGGTATGCGCATTACACAGCCTCAAAGGCTGGTATCACAGGCTTTATCAAAACAGCTGCCATTGAGCTTGCAAAGCATAGCATCACCGTGAATGCGATAGAGCCCGGCAATATCATCACTGAAAGTTTGATGGAAATGGGCAGCCAGCTGATTCGCTCGATGGAAAAAGACATCCCGATGGGCCATTTAGGCACCGTTGACGATATCGCTTATGCAACACTCTTTTTAGCTTCTGATGAGGCTAAATTTATCACTGGCCAAACCTTGGTTGTTGATGGTGGGCAGGTTTTGCCCCAGTCTAATTATCTTCCTTATAGTCTTGAGGACAGTCGATAACGCATTCTAAACCTGAGCTATTACACTTAACTTCCTGCTTAACTCAAGCACTTAGCTAAAAGATCACTCAGTTACCCCATCTTGGCCCGGGCAGATATTACTTTGCCCTGGGTTTTGAGGTATCATTCCCACCTTGTTATTCCAGAAGGGAACCAAGGGAATGTTAAATTTGCTGTTATTCTTAGGCAGCTGTGCCTTAATCGCAGGTTTTGCTTGGTATTTTTCGCGCTTGGGACAAGGCGCCATCACCGCCTGGATCGCCATATTAAGTTTGTTAGCAAATGTATTTGTGCTTAAACAAATTGAGCTGGTTGGCCTCAATGCCACCGCCAGCGATATCTTCGCGATTGGCAATCTTCTGGCTTTAAATCTCCTACAAGAAAAATATGGTCGCAAAGCGACTCAGCAAGCTATTTGGTCAAGCTTCAGCTGTTTATTATTCTTTGTCATCATGTCGCAAATTCACTTGCACTATGAACCCAGCATTTACGATAACTCACAAAGCTCTTACGCACTGATTTTAGCAGCAACGCCGCGCATGATGATTGCGTCCCTATTCACCTTCTTAATGATCGATCAATTTGATAGCCGCTTTTATCGCTTTGCGCGCGAGAAATTACCGAACGTATCCATGATATTGGTAAGTGCCATGACCATGTGCATCAGTCAAACCTTAGATTCTATCCTTTGTAACACGCTTGGGTTGTATGGCGTGGTGGGTGCTTTAGCAGAGATCATTATGGTCAGCGTTCTTATTAAAGTACTTGCTATTGCTAGCACGGTTCCTTGGGCCTATGTATCGCGAAAACTATTTAACTAATGATTAGCACCGAATTACAACAAGACACTTTTCGTTTCGAGATTTTGTATCAATCAAAACGTTCGCGTGCGCGCATCGGACGGATTGTCACGCCACATGGTGTGATTGAAACGCCTAATTTCGTTGCCGTGGGAACCAATGGTTCGCTAAAAACTTTGCATAACCACGATCATGAAGAACTCGATATCCAATTAATGTTTTGCAACACGTACCATTTGATGGTGCAACCTGGTACGGCTTTGATTAAAGAAGCTGGCGGTTTACATCAGTTTATTCAGCGCAAACAACCCATCATTACCGACTCAGGCGGTTTCCAAGTATTTAGCTTGGCCTATGGTGATGTGGCAAAAGAATTAAAGGGTCAAGGCGGCAAAAAGCACCCACCTTCAAAAATGAAAATCACCGAAGAAGGTGTCGATTTTCGCTCTTATCGCGATGGTGCCAAAATCTTTTTATCCCCAGAAACCTCTGTGCTAGCACAAAAGGATCTAGGCTCTGACATTATTATTCCATTGGATGAATTGTTACCGTTTCATGTCGATGATTCTGTGTTGAAAGCCTCTTTTGCGCGCACGCACCGTTGGGAACTGCGTTCATTAATCGAGCACTTAAAAAACCGTCAAAACCAAGCGATGTTTGCGGTGGTGCATGGTGGCACCGATTTAGATCTGCGTAAAAAGAGCTGTGATATTCTCAGTAATCAAGCCTTTGATGGTTTTGCGATTGGTGGCTCATTGGGGTGCGAACATCAACAATTAAATGAAACCGTGGGCGGTACCACACCACACTTGCCACCTGAAGCACCGGTTCATTTATTGGGTGTGGGCGATATCGGATCAATTAACCACTGCATTCCATATGGCATCGATACCTTCGATAGTTCTTATCCGAGTAAAGTGGCGCGCCACGGTATGATTTTAACCGCCAATGGCCCATTGAAAATTACCCGCTTACAACACGCACGTGAGTTTATTCCTCTTGAAGAAGGCTGCCCTTGCAGCACCTGCAAAATTTATACACGCGCTTATATTCATCATTTGTTTAAAGCCAAAGAACCCTCTGCTGCAAGCCTTGCAACCTGGCATAACATTCGCTTTATGACGCGCTGGATGTCGAAAATTCGCACTGAAATATTGTGTGGGTTAATATAAAATCCCTCTGCGCTCCTCGCTACGCGACAAGCATTGCTGAATTCAAAATGAGAGAAGGTAGCGAAGCTACCAATACTCTCCCTTTGAAAAAGGGAGACGCCGTTTACGGCAGAGGGATTTCATAAAAAAAGGGAGCCGAAGCTCCCTTTCCTTTTAGTCTTTTAGTAACACAGTCGCTTACGCGTCTGCACCACCTAAACGTACTTGTAAGAATGGTCCAATGCGACCGAAGTCGTTTGAGCCACCCAGGTATACTGGCAAGCCAGGTGCGTTAACAGCCGGGCCGTTATTATATGCCACGTTACCATTTTTGAAGGCATTAAACATATTCATGTAACGCATACCTAAGCTTACGCCTGCAGACATGCCGGTGCGATCAGTATGGATACGGGTACAATAATCGATACCGAAGGAAATATCCAATTTACCCACAACCGATTTACTGTCGTCGGGTTGATATTGTGAAACTAAATCTTGACCTTGGAAGAATGATTGGTCAAATTCATTGTTCACGTAGAGCAATGTGGTCATTGCGCCCATGAATACGCTGAAATGACGGTAGTCATGTGAAGGGAAAGCACGCGCCATAACCGCTACGCCTGGACCAAAACCTTGCACTTCATTTGATGTGCTACGGAAATGATCGGGTGATCCGTCTTGCACTTGGTATTCTTCAGAGCTTCTAACAATTTTATCCCACTCAAAGAAACCGCCTAAATCTAAGCTAAAATGGTGACCAAAACTCAAGCCACGGCTTAAGCCTAACCGTAATTCATCGGATTTGGTTTCAACTTCCATGCTAGCCAATGTAATCGGCGCAGGGCTCAAACCAAGGTTACGCGCACCAGAGGTTGAAGCATTGTCATCAGCACGGAAATGATCCCAATAAGCAAAGAAGCGGGTGTTGGAACCACAGAAACGGTGGGTTAAGCCCACACCAAAATCGAATTCCCAATCAGGGTCAACAAATACATGACGTTGATAGCCATCGCCACCAACTGTTGAAGGTGTTAATAAAACATCACCGTATGTTAAGCCGTCGTTAGTAATTTTTGAATAGGTACCGGTGATCAATACTGCTGTACGCGCAACAGTAGCGTCGTGTGCAGAAACTGCACCAACGAGACCGATTGCCATTACGGCGCCGAAAGTAACTTGGAGTGCTTTTTTCATGAGAAAGTCCTTATTAAAGTCCTAAAAGAAAAACGAAACCGTTCCATTTCCAGGGCGAAGCTTCCTGCTTACACACTCGCACCCAATTTTCTCTCACCTCTGTCGAAAAATTAGCTTACAAGTTATTAGCTTTTCAACTAATTAGGAAATATCTCGGCTTTCCTCGGCACTTTTTTCGACAACGTCAGAAAAAACATTCACAGAAAATTTAGTTAATAGAGATAGACTAGCATACGATTCGGGAAGTTACACAAAAAGCAAGAGAGATAAGAAAAAAATATATTGAAATAAGTTTATTAACTTACAAATAAGAAGTGCGTTATCAATAACTATAAAATCATTTGAAGTGCTGTATAGAGCGTGGTTGGATTTTAATTGCGGTGAGACTTGTCATGCGTAGCAAACGAAGTTTGCGAAGCATGGTGGGCCGTGATGGATTCGAACCATCGACCAATAGATTAAAAGTCTACTGCTCTACCGACTGAGCTAACGGCCCGCAACATAAGGGCAGTATCATACCGGAAAATCGCAAAATAACAAGTTAAGCTGAAATCTTAAAATTCTGGTCGAATAACTTATTAATAAGAGATGCCCGCTTTCGCGGGCATTAGAGAGGAATCGGTGTTTTATTGATTGCTTTTGGTGCCTTTGCGCTTTGGTGTAGCGGCTTGCGGCGCAATATCGTCGTTTACCATCGCAGCATTGGCTGATTTGGTTTGCGAACGTGTTTGGCGTTTTTGATTAAAGAGCACGGGGCTACGGCTGCCTTGCTGCGGCTCACTCGCTGACTTGGTGCTCTTGTTGTTTACTTGCTCTTTGGCAACCGGCTCAGCCGTTTGCACTGGCGTAACCGCAGGTATAACAACGGGTGTTACGGGTGTTGCAGCAGCTGGCACTGACTGAACCGGCACGGGTTGTTTTTCTTGGGTGTTCTCGGC
>CAZCXZ010000054.1:0-21987 GCA_964502705.1 Uncultured Candidatus Berkiella sp.
CAGAAGGCGCGTTACAAGAAGTAACCAACCTTTTACAACGTTCACGTGAATTGGCGATTCAGTCTGCCAACGGAACGAACAGTTCTTCTGACCGTGCGGCGATTCAGAATGAAGTTAACCAATTAAAGCAGGAATTAACGCGTATTGCGACGACAACAACGTTCAATGGCTTGAATATTTTGAACGGTGAATTACGCAACGCTTTATTCCAAGTAGGTGCCGAAGCGAACCAAACCATTGGCGTAACGATTCGCGATACGCGTGCTACGGCGATTGGTAGTAACCAAATGGCCACCAATAATGCTAATGGCTTAGAAGGCGCTACCCGTAAAGAATTGTACATTGGTACAGTAGGTGGTGCAGGCGGTGCTGCATTAGGTGCTGAAGTTGCTGTGGCACAAGCAAACGCTGCAACTAACGGCTATAGTGCGTCAACTTTCACCGTTTCAAACGTTTCTTCTGCAGGTGTTACAACCACACAAACTGCTGCAGTCGCGGCAAACGACCAGGCCAATACCATTGCGACTAACTTGTGTGCATTAACGGGTGTTAAAGCGCGTGGTTTCAACCAAGTGACAGTTGATAACTTGGCATCCATGAACGGTGCAACCTCCATCACCTTAAACGGTCAGGTTATCTCAAGCGCTGCTGCCACCACGGCTAACAGCATTGCAACCGCGATTAACGGTAATGCTACTTTACAAGGCCAAGGTATTTATGCAGTCAGCGACGGTTCTGCTGTTTCGATTACTGGTTTAGATGGTCGTGACATGGTATTCGCAAATGCGGGTGGTACCGGTGTGTTCGATATGGTTGGCTTACGTGGTGGTGCTGCTACAACTTTAGTTGCTTCACAATCAACCACATTTGGTGGTCGTGTCGATATTGAATTAAACCAAGGTTTTTCAGTATCTTCTGACGTAGATTCTATTATCATCAATGGTACAGCCACAACTGTTGCCGTCGGTAATGGTACTATTACCGATAAAGTCAACAGCAACACAACAACCGCCAATAACTTGAATAACAATGTTGGTGCTCAAAACGTCAATCTTGTCGGTAGTGCAGGTTCTGCGACGGTTGCAGTAGCAGCAGGTCAATCTGCAGATAGTATTGTAACAGGTGTAAACGCAGTTTCTGGTTCAACCGGTATTACCGCTGAAGCCAGAACAACCGCAACATTATCAAACTTATCAGCAAATGGTACAGTGAGCTTCACTGTTTATGGTGATAATGCCGTTGGTGCAAACGTGTCTGCAACCGTGACTACTGCAGACTTGGGTGCATTAATGAATGCTATCAATAACGTAGCAGGTACTACAGGTATTACCGCAGCGTTAGGCAACGATAACTCATCTGTTGTGTTAACACACCAAACCGGTAAAAACATTGTATTGCAAAACTTCACTCATAGTGCGGCTGTAGACTACGCAGCACCTTCGGTTACCCCAGTATCCGGAACAGGTAGTACCTTGGTTGCAGCGGTTGAGCAATCCATCAAAGTTACGGGTAATGCTGCTAATAATTCAGGTGGTACAGCTGTTAACTTGTATGACGGTGGTGCTCGTACCAATTTTGATACAACGGTTGTCGGTGGTGAAATAACCTTCTTATCAGCAGATTCCTTCAACGTAGCTTCTGATATTTCAGGTTCAGCATCAACCGGAACATCGTTGTTCTCAGGTGGCGCTAACACCGCGAACTCATCAACCTTGCTAGACGTTGGTCAGATTGACGTTAGTACCCAAGCGGGTGCAAATGCTGCAATCTCAATCATCGATGGCGCGTTAGATCAAATCAGCCAAGTTCGCGCTGAATTGGGTGCTGTACAAAACCGGTTCGGTAGCACCATTTCAAACTTGGCGAATAACGTTGAAAACCTTCAAGCTGCACGTTCGCGTATTCAGGATGCTGATTTTGCACAAGAAACAGCAAACATGACTAAAGCGCAAATCTTGCAACAAGCAGGTATCGCCATTTTATCACAAGCTAATTCGTTGCCACAAAACGTTTTAGCACTGTTAAAAGGCTAATTAGGTTAGTAGTAAATGCAGTAGGTGTTGGCATCAGTCAACACCTACTGATCTTAAGATGCGGATAGATTTTTCCTATAAAAGACAGTGTTAGTATCTTAAGTTGCCGCATAAGAAATTAACCAAACAAAAGCGAAAAAGGGAATTTAGTAACTCACTGATTTATAAACAATTAAAGTTAAGAAAATCGTTATGATGCGTCATGATATTTGGCCTGTATTTTGCCTTATGTCTTGGGAGTGAGTTATCTCAAGGAGCGATTCAATGCCAATTTCCAGCTCTGGAGTCGGATCAGGTGTTAACATCAGGGAACTGGTGGATGACCTGCTAGCCTCAGAGAGTAAAGAAAAGAAACTGCGTTTTGACCGTAATGAAGCGGAAGCGCTCACAAAAATTACAGCGTATGGCACGCTCAAATCTACCTTATCCGATTTTAAAGATAAAGTTGATGGTTTAAAAGAAGCCAATCCCTTTGCTAATCGAATCGTAAGCTCGGTTGTTAGAACGGATAATGTCAAAGTGCTTGAGGCGGAGGCTTCAAATTCAGCACAAACCGGTGATTTTTTAATTGAAGTAACTAAGCTCGCAAAAAGCCATAAGCTGGCTTCACAAAACTTCGCAAGTGCAACGACGGTTGTAGGCACGGGTGAACTTGAGTTTAATGTTGGCTCTACCACTTATGCAATTGAAATTACCGATTCAGATAAAACGTTACAAGGCATTAAAGATAAAATTAATGCAAGCTCAAAAACCACAGGGATTACAGCAAGTTTAATTACCTCAGATGCAGGTGCTGTATTAGTATTTCAAGCTGAAAAAACAGGATTAGATAATGTTTTTACTGTCTCAGTGTTGGGTGATAATGATGCAAATGATACAGACGATTCAGGTCTATCAAAATTGGCATCATCATATTTAACCTTAAGCCAACAAGGCCAAGATGCGACGATTAAAATCGATGGCGTTACCGTGACAAATAGTACAAACACCATCACGGAGGCGATAGAGGGTGTTACTTTAAATTTACTAAACACCAATACACTTGATCCGGCAGAAATGACAATTTCACTTAATAAGGATGCCGCAGTTGCTGCAATACAAGAGTTTGTATCTATTTACAACTCAACAATGCAGTCGATTCAGAAATTGACAGTGTACAATAAAGAAGATCCTAAAAATGCTGGCATTCTGATTGGTGACTCGATTGCACGAAGTGTCCAAACACAAATGAGACGAGTGCTAAATACCGCCAATTATGATTTGCCGTTAGCAATATCTTCACTTGCTCAAATGGGTATAACTTCAGATAGAACAACGGGTCAATTGTCGATTGATAATTATAAATTAAATACGGCGGTCGATAAGAATTATGATGATATTGGTAAATTATTTATTGATGAGGACAAAGGCATTCTAAACAATATGGATGTCATGTTAGATTCCTATATTCAAAACGATGGCATCATTAAAAACAAGACAAACGGTTTAAATAGCAGTATCGATTTAATTAGTGAGCAAAGAGTAGCTTTGGAAAGACATTTAATTCATTTAGAAGAACGTTTACTCTCGCAATTTATTGCAATGGATTCAATTGTTGCTAACTTGCGCTCAACGAGCGATTTTCTGAAAACGCAACTTGATAGCTTGGCTGAACCTTTATCATTTAGGAAATAACTATGAACCCAAACCATGCCTTAAAACAATATCAACATGTTTCCATTGAGGCGGGAATTTTAAGTGCTGACCCATATCGTTTAATCCAGATATTATTTGAAAGCGCGCTAGAAAAATTGATTATTGCTAAGAAATTTATCGAAATTAACAATGTCCATGACAAAGGGGTAGCGCTGAGTTTGGCTATCTCTATTATTGAAACATTGCAAGCGAGTCTCAATGAAGAAGAAGGCGGTGAAATTGCCGAAAATTTAGCTGAGCTTTATGCTTATATGTTACGAACACTTATTCAAGTTAATTTTCACAATGATCTTGTTAAACTAGATGAGATAATTCAATTGATCGTAACGATTAAGACAGCTTGGGATAACATGCCACGCGAGATTGTAGAAAATGAAAAGTAGTGGATATTTATCTAATTTGTCTAAAATTATTCATGATTTGAATAATTCATTAGACGAAGATGATCATCAGAAGTTTTTATTACTATGCGCCGCCTTGCATGAATTTCGTAAAGAGCAGGCTGAGCATAAAACAGTGGATGCAGACGACAAAGAAAAAATTGCAGATATTCTACCGCACATTGACATATTGATTGAGAGAATGGAAAAGAATAAAAAAGATCTTGCAGGGAAAATATTCACCTTGCGAAAATCGATCAAGATTTCCAAAAATCAAGGTGAGTTCTGACGTTCAGATCAGAAACTTCCACCTATTAAATAGACACACCTGTATATATTCAGTAACTCATTTCGACAATAATTTGACATGCCCTTAGCATTACGACTATTAGTTAACGTAAGATAAAAAAATATTACTTTTGCTTTACGCTAAATTTTTCAATGGACTGAATAAAAATGCGTGATACGCTTTCAAATAGCATAGCTACTGTAGAAATAAGTGGTGCAAGCCGCAGCATCCAGCTTATTAAAAAAATGTTAAGCCAGGCAGCTCAAACTGAAGTGAGCGTGATGATCACAGGTGAATCAGGTACGGGTAAAGAAATCGCAGCCAGATTTTTGCATTGCCACTCCAAGCGTAAAGACAAACCTTTTATACCGGTTAATTGTGGTGCTATTCCTACCGACTTATTAGAGAGCGAACTATTTGGCCATGAAAAAGGCGCGTTTACAGGCGCAATCAGTTTACGCATTGGGCGCTTTGAACTGGCTAATGGTGGAACTATCTTTTTAGATGAGATAGGCGATATGCCACTAGCAATGCAGGTTAAATTATTACGTGTTATCCAAGAAAAGGTGATTGAGCGGGTAGGTAGCAATAAATCAATCAAGACCGATGTCAGAATTATTGCTGCGACGCATCGAAATTTGGAAGAGGAAATTAAGAAGGGATCATTCCGAGAAGATCTTTTTTATCGTTTAAACGTATTTCCTATTGAGATGCCACGTTTACAAGATCGCCAAGAAGACATTCCAAGTATTATTGCTGATTTAACACTCAAGCTAGAAGCAGAAATAGGCAGTAGTGTTGCGTTCACTGAATCTGCGATCCAATCGCTTATCAAACATGAATGGCCAGGTAATATACGAGAACTAGCCAATTTAATTGAGCGGTTAATTGTGTTGTATCCGAATCAGACAGTTGATTATCAGCAGTTGCCAGTAAAGTATCAGTTACTGGTTGAACAAAAAGTAGCACAAGCCATTCCTAAATATATGGAAATGACGGAAACCGTGATGGTTAACCCTCAGTCGGTACAAGAAAATATTAATTTAAAAGATATGCTTTATAATATTGAATTGAGCTACATTAAAGACGCGCTCAATAAAACAAATGGTGTTGTTTCGCACGCGGCAGAAAAGTTGGGAATGCGTCGAACGACCTTAGTTGAGAAAATGAAGAAATTTCAAATCTGTAAGTAAAGGTCTATCCCTAGACCTGCATTTCTTGTTAACTTTAGTTAGCTCTTCTTATAAAAGGCCTTGTATTATGAGGTGCAGGCTCGTCAGCTTGTTCTGCTTGGCCTTCAACTGAAGCTAAATAGTCATCTTCTTCTTGTTCAGCGGTAGCTGCGTAAGTAATCTCTAAAAGAGTTCGACCTGTTTGTCTCGTTCTTGTTCCTCTTGAATATACTAATGGCGCAGCGGCTTGGTTAAGTGGTGCCTCAGCAATTTCATTAGCAGATGAGGAAGTTGCAGCTTGGGTGATCTCATTTTCTGGTATGGAGGCGATTGAGCGATTAACCAACGGTGTGCTTGAAAAATGGACAGCAGTTGGCATGCGTTCGTTATAGCTTGCGTTAGCTGAACTTTGATAAAAAGCATTATATTTTGTTCTTTCATCTTCTGTTAGTGCTTTCAAGGCTAATTGCTTAGCTTCATAGGTAAGCCTGGCAATTTGCGAAAATTTTAATACATCTTGCCGACTGTATGTGTGTTTAAACGGATTCGGACCGTCCTGCATGATAATTACTCCATCAGAGAAATAAACTTAGTAAAACTGCATGCCATCGAAGGCACCTATGTTTTGAATAATCAGATTGTCGAAACACTGTATTTAAATGCTTCGTTTATAATTCGGATTGAAACCTGTAGCAATGGCGCCAACAGCTTCATTTGCTTCTTTAGGGTCATGAACGTTCTGAATTGCGGCCTCAGCTGATTTTGAACGCAACTCATTCAACTTTTCTTCAGAAAGCGGTGCTCTTTTTTTGGATAAATCAATCGTTTTAATCGTAGATGTGGTGCGTATTGCATTGCCATATTGTGGTGTTATGGCTGCTGGTGCCTGGTTTGTTTGCCCTGGGCCTGAACTTGACATGATGAAAATCCTATTAGTTAACCGACTTTTATAAGCCGGGGCATAGCATCATATATAACTTGATTACCGCTATCAAGCTCAACTTTGCTGTTTAACTTAATTATGCTGCCAATAATTTGGCATAGTAACCGACTAAGTTTTGTATCCCATTGATAAATAACGATATAAATTTGGCATGGCAATTGCTTTTCCTAATTACGGACATTGCTAACCATAAGATGATTGTTATGCAGGCAGACTTCGCAGACAACGTATTGACGACTGAACCCAAGGAGTGGCTTGAGAGCATTCCGGCGGGCGTTGTCATTATTAATGCTGAAGGGCTCATTGATAGCTACAACAAGCAAGCAGAAGAGCTGCTGGGGCTACAACGTCCACTAAAGCACTGGTCTGCCATCTTAGATGCCAATGTAAAACAGGTTATCAACGATGGACACTACATTATTCTGAACAATGGTAAGTGTGTGGTCTTTAAAACCCAATCACTTCCCAATGCCAAAGGGCAGCTTGCGCTCTTGATCGATGAAAGCGACATTTATCAAAGCAATATTTCAACCATGGAAATGCAAAAGCTCGATTCTATTGAAAAACTCTCAGCCTCATTAGCACACCAATTAAGAACACCATTATCAACAGCTATTTTATATGTCTCTGGTATGTCAAAAGAATCAAAGTACCAAGATAAAATTCTGAAGCAACTTTTGCTAATTAAACAGCAAATTGATGATGTGCTAATGGTGTGTAAAGGACAAGAGAAGTTGATAGAAAATATTAACTTACATGATGAAGTGATTAAGGTAATTGAAGATTATAAACAATTACATCCCGCTATCCATATACAATTCACCCATGAAAAAAACATCGATAAATTACAGATGTTAGGTCATAAAGCATCACTCATGGGAGCGCTAACGAACTTATTGGACAATGCCATTCAAGCAAGCGATAAATCAAATCGCATTGAAATCAACTTACTTGCCGTGGCAAATGGGTTATGCATACAGATCAAAGACTTTGGTAAAGGGATCACGCCTGATGATATTGAAAGAGTGAAAAAACCATTTTATACCACAAAGCAACATGGCACAGGCCTAGGTTTAAGTATCGCAAAATCAATTGTTGAGGCGCATCAAGGAAAACTTGAAATAGCGTCAGTTGCTAATCAATTCACAGTTGTTTCGCTGTATTTGCCATGCATTTTTTAAGAAACGAGAGGCAAGAATGACACAAAGCACGATTTTACTGGTTGAAGATGATCAAGACTTACTTGATGCATTGAAATTAACGCTTGAAGAAGCGGCGTTTTCAGTAGATGCAGTACATTCATCCGTAAATGCTTTGCAATTGTTAAAAACTAAACAATATGACATCGTACTTAGCGATATTAACTTAGACAAAATGAGTGGCATTGATTTATTACAATATATCAAGAAAAATGATATTCAATCTGCAGTCATTTTAATGACAGCGTACGGTAAAATAGATGATGCCGTATTTGCCATGAAAAATGGGGCAGTTGATTATATTACTAAACCCTTCGTTGCCAATGATCTTATTAAAAAACTAAATAAAATAAAGCTCTATCATGGTAATCAGCAAAAAGAGCTGATCTGTGAAGATCACCATATGAAAAAGCTGTTAGGTATTGCTTCGCAAGTTGCTAAAACAGATGCGTCAGTTTTAATGAGTGGTGAAAGTGGCACTGGCAAAGAAGTATTAGCGCGTTTCATTCATGAACACTCACTAAGACAACATCAACCCTTTATTGCGATAAATTGTGCAGCCATCCCTGACAATATGCTAGAAGCGATGTTGTTCGGTTATGAAAAAGGGGCTTTTACAGGAGCTTATCAAGCAACACAAGGTAAATTGGAACTAGCTAATGGCGGCACTATCCTGTTAGATGAAATTTCTGAAATGCCATTAAATCTTCAAGCTAAGCTCTTAAGAGTGATACAAGAGCGTGAAGTAGAAAGATTAGGTGGAAACAAATTGATTAAATTGGATGTGCGATTTATCTCTACCACTAACCGCGCACTAGCCAAGGAAGTCGAATTAGGTCATTTCAGAAAAGATCTCTACTTTCGCTTAAATGTATTTCCGTTACATATTCCAGCGTTGCGTGACCGAACCGCTGATATTATTCCGTTAGCAAGATATTTTATCGATAAATTTACTACCTCTGGTACGATTCTGTTATCTGATAAAGCGAAGGTTAAATTGCTTGCCTATGAATGGTTTGGAAACATTCGTGAGCTACAGAATGTCATTCAGCGTGCGATTATTTTAGCTCGAAATAATATTATTGAACCGGATGTGATTCTATTTGAGCAAACCCAATCAGAGAACAATTCAATCGGGCTATCATCAAACGACTCATTAGAAGTTAAGATGACTGATAAAGAAAACGATTTAATTCTACAAGTCTTAAAAGAGTGTAATGGCCACAGAGAACAAAGCGCTACGAAATTAGGTATTAGTGCACGCACTTTACGATACAAACTATCGCGCATGAAAAAAATGGGTATACAAATATGAACGAAATCGATGCCAGTCAATTGTTACTCCAGATGAAAATTATTGCGGCAAAAGCACGCAATACTGAAATGAGTGGAACATCACCTGCGGGTCAAAATGAGTTTGGTCAACTATTAAAGAACGCTATTAATGATGCTAATCAATTGCAAAACAATGCGACTGATTTGGCACAGCGTTTCGAAGAGGGCGATAAAAATATCCATTTAACAGACGTAATGATTGCAACACAAAAAGCGCACTTATCATTGCAAACGGTGGCGCAAGTGCGAAACCATGTAGTGAGTGCATATCAAGATATCATGAATATGCCAATATAGTAGAGCTAGGATATGACAGAAAACACACAATCTAGTAAAGGATTTTTAGCCGATGGCTTCTTTGAGTTGCCATTGCTAAAACAATTAGGTCTATTTATTGGTTTTGCAGCCAGTATAGCCTTAGCTATTTATATTGTGATGTGGTCCAAAACCCCAGATTATATTCCATTATATGGCCAGTTAAACAGCAAAGACTCAGGCGAAATTGTTGAAGCATTACAACGCCAAAATATTCACTTTAAATTGGATGATAAAACCGGCTTAGTATTGGTTGATGCTAATAAAGTACATGAAGCAAGAATTCGCCTTGCTGGCGAAGGTGTTCCCAGTCACAGTAGCACAGGCTTTGATTCATTATTAGATAAAGACTCTGTTTTTGGAACAAGCCAGTTTATTGAGCGAGCACGTTATGTACATGCACTTGAAGGCGAATTAGAAAAAACCATTTCTTCAATCGAACATATTAAGTCAGCACGAGTTCATTTAGCAGTTCCTAAGCAAACAGCCTTTATTAAAGATAAAAAGGAACCCAGCGCTTCGATTTTTGTCGACATTTATGGTGGTTATCGATTAGAGCCAGAACAAGTTTCTTCGATTACACATTTGGTTGCTTCAAGTATTCAAGGATTATCAGCTGAAAGTGTTACCGTTATTGATCAAAACGGTAAATTACTTTCATCTGCTGGTAACGACGAATTGAGTATTGCCGGTAAACAACTTGATTATGCTCATAAACTAGAAAGAGTTTATGCAAAGCGGATCCAAGATTTATTATCACCCGTGTTAGGCTATGACCGTATCAAAGCTGAAGTAACAGCAACCATGGATTTTACTGCCTTAGAAGAAACCAGTGAGAACTATGATCCAAACAAAGTAGCAATTCGATCAGAGCGGATCTCAGATGTTCACAAAGCAGGGCAAGAAACAAGTGGCGGCGGTGTGCCAGGAACACAATCGAATCAACCTACACCAGCAGGTGGAGCTCCTGCGAATGCAGCCAAACCACAACCTGGTCAAAATCCTACTCCTGCGCCTAAGAAACGAGATAATCCTGGCATTATTAGTCTGCAGGAAACCAAGAATTTTGAAATTGATCGTCAGATCAAACACCAAGTGAATATGCCTGGAAAATTGGTGCGTCTGTCAGTAGGTGTTGTCGTGGATGATAAAACCGTTTATGACAGTGCAGGCGTTGCGAGTAAAGTACCTTTAAAACCAGAAGAATTGCAGAAAATTGAAACATTAGTGAAGGATGCAATAGGCTTTGAAAGTGACAGAGGTGATAGAGTAACAGTTATTAACTCGTCATTTGCGCAGGCTGAACCGATTCAAGAGTTGCCTAAACAGACTTTAATGGAAAAACCATGGTTTTGGATGGCAGTCAAACAATCAGTAGCTGGGCTTGGCATCTTAATTTTAATTATGGTTGTGTTACGACCTATTTTACGAAACTTAACTAGCATCTCAGATTATAAGCAGAATTTACTGAAGCAAATGTCATCTGAAGGTTCAGGCAGCATGCTTGACAGACGAGGCCGTAAGTTAGATGAAAGTGAATATCAGGTTCGTATCAAAGAATTAATTAACGAAGATCCCAAAAAAGCCGCACAAGTGATTAAACAGTGGGTAGGAATAGAAAATGAAAAAGGCAGCTAGTGACGATAAAGTAGAGCGTGCAGCGATATTTTTAATGAGCGTCAATTCAGAAGATGCCGCTAAATTATTAAAATATCTAGGTCCTAAAGAAGTCCACAAATTAGGTGCTTCTATGGCTTCACTTGAAAATATTGATTTAAAAACTGTCAACCAGATTTATTCTGATTTTATTATGGAAGCAGAGAATAAGACCAGCATTGGTTTGAATAAAGATGAACAAATACGTAAAGTATTCGTTACTGCATTAGGTGAAGACAAAGCGAACAACGTTATTGATAAAATTTTAATGGGTGCAAACACCAAAGGCTTAGACTCTTTAAAGTGGATGGATGCAAAAAGCATAGCGGAAATTATTCGTCACGAACACCCGCAAATTCAATCGATTATTCTTAGCTATCTAGATCCTGATCATGCCGCTGAAGTATTAATGTCCTTAGACGAGCGGGTCCGTATTGAACTTATTATGCGCATTTCAATGCAAGAATCAATACAACCTGCGGCGATTGATGAGCTTAATACGGTAATGGAAAAACAAGTTGCAAGCACTGTATCAAGTCAAACCAAGCCGATTGGTGGTGTTAAACGTGCTGCGGATATATTGAATTTTGTCGGTGGTGAAGTTGAAACCACAATTTTAGGTGGTTTAAAAGAAAAGGATGAAGATCTCGCAAATGAAATTCAAGACTTGATGTTCATCTTTGATAACATCAAGACCATCGATGATAGAGGAATTCAAGTATTACTTCGTGAAATTAAGACGGACACTTTGGTTGTGGCCTTAAAAGCAGTCGATGAAGAAATTAGAGACAAAATATTTAGAAATATGTCTAAACGGGCTTCCGAATTATTAAAAGATGATATTGAAGTGAAAGGCCCAGTGCGCTTAAGTGAAGTAGAAGCGGCTCAGAAGGAAATTCTCACTGTAGCCAAATCATTGGCCGATCAGGGTAAGATCATGTTAGGTAATAAGAGCGAGGAAATGGTATAACATGTCCGACAATCCAAATAAATGGGCTTTGCCTGAGTTTGGCTTAGTGACACATGCCCACCATAATACCCATAAAAAACTAAAGCTGAATCCCATGCTTAATCCTTCTGTAAAGCAAAATGCAGCTACACCTGCAGGACAAAGCGAGGGATTTGAAAGGGGATATTTAGACGGGTTAAATAAAGCGGCTCTTGAGATGAATGTCCCGAAACAAAAACTAGAGGCGTTGCTGCAGCAGTTACACAGCGAGAACGAACAACTACATCATGAAAAATCGCAAGCCATGTATGGTTTTGTGAAATCACTTTGTGAAAGAGTATTACATACTGAACTGTCAACCTCTCCAGATACGATTAAAAATGTGATTGCGCAATCCTTAAAAATGATTGATAGCACGGGCAATGAAATCCGTATCTACTGTCATCAAAAGCTCTATGAATGTTTACAAACATCTAAGTTTGAGTCTTATAATCGCGTTATATTTGAAGTCAATAACCAACTTCCTGAATATGAATTTAAAATTGAATCAGATAAGCAAAAAATCTGTTTTAGTATTGAACAATTATTAAGCAAACTGCTAGATGAGATCAATCAATGCAATTCCCAAAAATAGACCATTTGGGTGCTTTTACCTTATATGGCAAAGTCCATAAAGTCTCTGGATATTTAATCGAGGCTACCGGCTTAAAAGCCAAAGTGGGTACGCTTTGTGAGATTGACTGTGCTTCTTCTAAAGTACAAGCAGAAGTGATTGGTTTTAAGTCAGATATAACTTATTTAATGAGCGCGGATGAGTTGCGAGGTATTTTACCTGGCTCTGATGTGACACAACTAGATTCCTTTGCCAAAGTACCCATCGGATCAGGTTTGCTAGGTCGGGTAATTGATGCGAGTGGGTTGCCGCTTGATACACTAGGCCCGCTTAAAGGGGTAGAGTATGCTCCTTTGCATTTTGAACCGATTAATCCGCTTAACCGAGCCCCAATACGCCAAGCAATGGATGTGGGCGTGAAGGCCATTAACGGGTTGCTTACACTGGGTGTGGGACAACGGATGGGCTTGTTTGCCGGTACGGGTGTGGGTAAAAGTATTTTACTTGGCATGATAACTAAATATTGCCAAGCGGATATTGTGGTCATTTCTCTTGTCGGCGAACGTGGACGGGAAGTTAAAGAATTTATCGAAGATAATATTGGCCCTTCCGGGCTACATAAAACAGTCATTGTTGCTGCTCCTGCAGATAGTTCGCCTTTGTCGCGGATCAAAGCTGCTGAAACCGCTACTTTTATAGCTGAATATTTTAAGAAGCAACAAAAACGTGTGTTGTTCCTGATGGATTCCTTAACACGATATGGTCAAGCATTACGTGAATTGGGTTTGGCAATGGGTGAACCACCCACCAACAAAGGATATCCGCCTTCTGTGTTTGCGCGCATCCCTAAATTGGTGGAACGTGCGGGCACAGGTAGTGATGATAAATCCTCTATTACGGGTATTTATACGGTGCTAGCAGAAGGAGACGACATTCAAGATCCTATCGTGGATTGTGCCCGAGGTATCTTAGATGGTCATATCGTGCTTGCAAGACACCTCGCTGAACAAGGACACTATCCCGCGATTGATATAGAGCAATCGATTAGCCGTGTGATGGATAAAGTGGTTTCAACCGAACAAGTGCAATTAGCCAGGGTCTTTAAAAAGAGTTACGCTAAATACCAGCAAAATCGTGATTTTATTACGATAGGTGCTTATCAAAAGGGAAATGATCCAGAAATGGATATGATTTTAGAAAAAAAACCCAAGCTATTTTCCTTTTTGCAACAAGATAAAAACATTCATATGGATTTAAAAAGTACCGCCGATCTACTTAAAGAGTTTTCAAGTCTTTCGCTTGTACCAGTAGCGAAGTGATATGAAACGCGAAGTGTCACACTTGGAAAAATATAATTTTGTATTGGAAACCCAAGAGCAAAAATTGGTGCGTAAAATTGCCGATATTCAAAAAAAAATAGAACATGAAAATCGCAAATTTCAGATGCTTGATAGCTGCTTGCAAGAAACACGAACCAACATGATAGCCCAAGCCCAGCAAAGTATGTCAATGATTACCTATCAGCAATACCAACATTTTATTGAACAAATTGAAAAAGCACTCTCCCAACAAGGTGAAGTGCTTAATCAATGCAAAAGCATTCAGGATAAACATCTGTTGGCATTTAGGGAAATTAAACTAAAAAGACAAAAACTCAGTGACTTAATGACCAAAATCACGAATGAGAACCGCTATCACGCCAACCGTAAAGAGAACCAAGCGAATACTGAAATATTTAACCGCTTAAAGCCATTTCAATAGAAACTCTGCAAATCAACAGTTGTAGTTCATATCAGCCATTTCAAGTTCTTTACTCAAGGATCTCAACTTTAAACCGACTAATGATCATGTAGAAACCTCACGGTAAATCGTACTGTATTTTTAGACTGGAGTGAGATATGGCGATTAAGTCAAGTGTATCTGGTGACGGCCAAGAAATGACCATTAGTGTACAAGGTCGATTCGATTTCAGCTCATTGCAGTTGTTCAGGAATGCCTATGAGAATCAGGATGCACATCCTAATTCCTACGTGGTGGATCTGAAAGAATCAGACTATTTGGATAGCTCTGCGTTAGGGATGCTCCTTGCACTTCGTGATCATGCAGGTGGCGACACCTCTCATATTCGGATTGTGAATTGTGCACCCGATGTGAAGAAAATATTTGTGATCACAAAACTAGATGAATTATTTACAGTTGAGTAGTAAAGTTAGTCATGAGTAATGAAAACTTAATCGATTTGACGCAAATCAATAACTTAAAGTCGTTATTTAATGACGGCTTTGAGCCATTTTTGGTTAGCTTCTATGAAGATTTTGAGCAAAAAGAGAAAGAGCTCATTACGGCTATCAATAACAATCAAATGGATACCATCGCTAAATTAGCCCATTCTTTGAAGGGGAGCAGCCTTAATCTCGGAGCGCTCGGCCTTGCGAACCTTTGCCAAAAAATCGAAGCAGGTAGTAAAGTAGGCGATTTATCTGAAGTGTCGGTCGCGCAAAAAGAGTTGTCCGAAATGTACCCCATCATCAAAGCAGAATTTAACCGCATATCTAGCATTCATTAAACTTGTCTCCCTGTCTTCGTCAGCGTGGCTGACTTCGCCGGGCTTTAGATTTTCTAACGTTTCGCCTTGAGCGAAACGTTAGAAAATCTAAAGTGGCACACCTTTTGATTGATCATTACCGTAACTCAATCAAAGGAAGTGTGTTCAGTGGAAATTAACAGCGCAATTAACCTTCTGCAAGATGTTCCCGTCGCAGAGCAAGCTATTGATTTAACGGAAAATGGTGAGCAAAGTCTTGAATTAGACTTTGAAAAGGTACTCGCCGAAGCTAACGCTACTGAAACTGTGCCACTACAAAATACATGCAATCTACCGCCGGTTGATGGCAATGAGTTGCCGCTTGTGATTGAATCAAAAAGTAAAGATACTACGTTTTTAGACATGCTTGAGAAACCTGAAACGGAAGTTGAGGTGGTCACTGAAATTGAAGAAGGAAAGCAAGTGGAACTACCTTTTCTGATGACGCAACTATTAATTGATATTCCGAATGACCCATTTGTCATCACTGAAAACTCACTGGACATGATGCCAACCATGGTTCAACCCAATCAAGCGTTAAAAGCGGCTGCACAGCCGCTAAGCGAACCATTATTTCAAGAACAATTAATCGGTTTGCCAGTTGATAGTGAATCAATCTCAAGCAGTGAACAAGAAAATGATTTTAAAGTGATGTTAAAAGATGCGCCTACGATTGAAAAGCAGGATCGTGCCCTTAACTTACAATCAGATGCGATTAAAACGCCTCAAAAAACAGACAATCAGTATGATGAAATGCAACCTGTACTCAAAGAAGCTGCAATAGCTGAACCTAAAGTAGTCGAGTTCATGAATGCGCTTTCAGAAATGAAACCCAAAGATGACAACGTAACCTTAGATAAGCCGCATTTAACAGTGAACGAGTTTTACGTTACAAAAGAAACTGTGAAAACGATGGTTTTGCCAGCTAATCAATCCCACGATGAACAATTTACAAATTTATTTGAACAAAAGCTCATGGATAATGTCAGCGTGATGGTGCGTCGCAATGAAAATGTCGCGCAGATCCAAATTGATCCGCCTGAGCTCGGTAAAATAGAGATTACCATTGAGCAAAATGATGACAAGACCGACATTCGATTTATTGCTCAAGTCGATCAAACGAAGCAATTAATTGAAAACACGATGGACAGACTCAAAATCCAGTTTGAGCAAAGTGGATTAATGTTAGGCCAAGTGGATGTCAACGCAGGTAATCAGGGGCAGCAGTCTTTTGATAGATCGCCTGCATCTAGTCAAAACATTGTTAGTCAAGAAGATGACGTTATTGCTTCACAGCAGATCGTAAATTTACAAAATAACCAGTTACTTGATCTGTATATCTAAACGGCCAGTCAATGTTTTGACAAGGGCAAAATTATAACACATTGAAATTCTTGCAAAAAAATGTGGTATAGCTTTTGCTTTGATCACTTCATAAGGAGTGATCATGGCTAAAGACGAATCAAAAGAAGAAGGTAAACGCCCCGATAAGAAAATGTTGATTATCGCAGGCTCGCTAGTGACTGTCATGCTTGTCGTGATGGGTGTATTAGTGGTGGTATTACTTAAAGTATCTAACCCACCTCCTCAAGAGGTTGCAGAGGTACAAGCGGTGCCCGTTTTACCGGAAGGCGCTGAGGCCAAGCCTGCCAAAGATCAAAAGAAACAAGAAGAAACCGTTGTTAAAGCTGAAAAAACGGAAAGCAAACACGGCGAGAAAAAGGACAAAGGCGACAAGCCTTCTTATTATAAATTTTCACCTGCCTTTATTGTCAACATTCCAAGCAATGGTCGATTACGCTTTTTGCAGATTGAAGTGCAATTAATGGCTAAGAATGAAGACGATTTAAAAAACATTGAAGCGTATGCTCCCGTGATTCGTAATGATTTAATCACCTTATTTAGCAGCCAGAACTATGATGATTTGCTTACGCCAGATGGCAAAGAAAATCTTAGAAAAAGTTCGTTAGCGGTTTCACGCAAAATATTAAAAGACAATTCAGGTGCTCCTTGTGTTGAGCAGGTTCTTTTTACTAACTTTGTGACACAGTAGCCAACTATGAATCAAATATTAAACCAAGATGAAATTGATGCGCTTCTAAATTACAAAGAAAATGACTTTGTTGATATTGATGCGGTTGACCCATCGATTCCTCAAGATTTTGATATTACGAATCAAGAGAAGAGTATTCAAAGCAAAATTATCTCTCTTGGTATCATTAATGAAAAATTTGCTAGAAATGCCAGAAATGGTTTGTATCAGTTTTTAAAGAAGCCCGTTGACATTAATATTGCAAAAATTAAAATCATTCAATTTAATGAATATATTAAGTCGCTACCATGCCCAAGCAGTATTAACCTTTATAAAATGAACCCACTAAAAGGCACTTCACTATTTGTATTAAATTCACGACTCATCTACAGCTTTGTCGACAGTTATTTCGGTGGAGAAGGGCGCACACATTTTAAAAGTGATGCCAAAGAATTTACGCCAACCGAATTACGAATCATAAAATTAATGCTTGATCACTTTTATAAAGATCTCAAAGAGGCTTGGTCTTCTTTTATTGATATTCAATTTGAAACGAAGCACACCGAGTGTGATCCGAGTATGATCAACTCTTTTACCGATGATGAAATTCTGATTGTATCAAAGTTTAGAGTAGAACTCGATGGTGGTGGTGGTGAATTTGATATTTGCTTGCCCTATTCCATGATTGAGCCTATCAAAGAGCTATTTGATGCAGGCATGCAGTCTGATCACGATAAAAACAATGAAAAGTGGGAGCATTTGCTCAAAAACCATTTGCAAGAAGTCAAAATAGAAATCAACTGTGTGTTAGCACGAAAAAGAATTTTACTAAAAGACATTATGAAGTTTAAAGATGGCGACATTATTAACATTGAAATACCTGAAGAGATTGTGGTTAAAGCAGATGACCGAGCGTTATTTAGTGGTTCATTTGGTACATTTGATTCTAAATATGCAATAAAAATTAATGAAAAACTAAAGAAGTCATAAGGGGGATAAAACAATGGATCCAACTGACCAAAATCAAGCGCCCGCACAACCTGCAGGAACGACAGCTAATCCACAAGATGCTGCTGCGAAAGCGGCAGCTGTACAGTTTTCTGAACTCAGCAAAGATGGTAAGAAAGCAGCGACCAATGGCAATAAAGATATGGATCTTATTTTAGACATTCCAGTGACTATTTCATTAGAAGTAGGCAGAACGTCTATCAGTATTAAGAACTTATTGCAGCTTAACCAAGGTTCTGTTGTTGAATTAGATCGTTACGCAGGTGAACCTTTGGATGTTTTAGTTAACGGTACCTTAATTGCACATGCTGAAGTGGTAGTCGTCAATGAAAAATTTGGTATTCGCCTTACAGATGTGGTGAGCGCAACTGAACGATTAGAAAATATTCAATAGGGAGTGGCTAAATTGGTTAATTTACCTGTTGTTGCAAATGTCGCGATCATGTTAGTGGTAACCGTGGTATTGGTTTTTGCATTAGCATTTCTATTGAAACATTTTAAAAAGATGGTTCCACAGTTTTCAGGCATTATCCAAGTTTTGGGTGGCGCAAACTTAGGTAACAAAAGCAGACTCGTGCTGGTTGAAGCTTATGACACACAAATTCTTGTGGGTGTTAGTGAATCACAAATACAAACTTTACATGTATTTAAAAAGAATGAAATTAATGAAAAACCTAAAACTGTTTAAACAGGCAATCATCTTTCTGGGTATATTAATCCCTTGTGTTTGCTTTGCTAAAGATTTAAGTTTAAATGCTTTTTCAGTGAATGAAGGAAACGGCACCCAAACCTATTCGATCAATATTCAATTATTGGCAATTATGACGGTTTTGACTATATTGCCTGCCATTGTCCTAATGATGACTTCGTTCACACGTATTATTATTGTGCTCTCAATTTTGCGCCAAGCGTTAGGTATGCCACAAACACCCAGTAATCAAATTATTATCGGCCTATCGCTTTTTATGACCTTCTTTATTATGTCACCGATATTAACTGAAGTGTACAACGATGCAGTCACCCCATACATGGAAGAGAAAATATCGCAAAGCGAGGCGATTAAAAAGGGCTCGGCGCCAATCAAGAAATTTATGTATGATCAAACCCGAACAGAAGATCTGATGCTATTTGCAGAGCTTTCAGGTAAGCAGTTGGTCAGTGATAACGCCGATGATATTCCTTTCTCAATCATGATTTCCGCATTTGTTGCTTCAGAGCTTAAAACGGCTTTCCAGATTGGTTTTATTATTTTTATACCGTTTTTAATTATCGACTTAGTTGTTGCGAGTGTTTTGATGTCAATGGGTATGATGATGTTGTCACCCGTGATTATTTCATTGCCATTTAAGATCATGTTGTTCGTATTGGTTGATGGTTGGAATTTGATCTTAGGAACCTTGGCTGCCAGTTTTTCAATATAGGTGCAATGATGACCCCAGAAGTCGTGATCGATTTATTAAGACAAGGTACGTCACTATTATTAATACTGGTGTCTTTATTGATATTGCCCAGTTTAGTAGTTGGTTTATTTGTCAGCGTGTTTCAAGCTGCTACGCAAATCAATGAGCAATCATTAAGCTTTGTGCCGCGTCTGATTGTTACCTTTACCACACTGATAATTGCGGCACCTTGGTTAATAAGAGTTTTGACGGATTTTACGCAAAACATTATTGAATCCATTCCGCATTTGATTGGTTAACAATGATTACCTTTTCAGGCGACATTATACAGTACCTGATGATGTACTTGCTGCCATTTGTCAGAGTGTCTGCCATGATGATGGCGCTGCCCATTATCGGTACGCAATTAGTGCCTGGAAAAATAAGACTTATCTTTAGTTTGGCGCTTACCTATATCGTGGTTTGTTCAGGAAACTCGACGGTAACGCTTAATCCGCAAATTTCGATGTTTACTTTATTTTTCATTGTCATGTTGCAAGTCATGATTGGTATTTTAATGGGACTTGTGATCCATATCATCTTTCAAACTTTCATGTTGGCAGGACAAATTATTTCCATGCAAATGGGTTTGGGTTTTGCTTCACTTATGGACCCACAAAATGGTGTTTCAGTGCCGATCGTGGGGCAGCTCTACATTATGATTGCAACACTGCTTTACTTAACCATGAATGGTCATTTGTTCGTTATTGGCATTTTAGTAGATAGTTTTACGCAGATCCCGGTTAATCAATTGGATATGTCGAGTTTAGAATTCGAAAAATTCATCGAGCTAGGTTCTTTTATGTTTGCTTACGGTCTGAAAATTGCGTTACCCGCAGTGATTACCATATTAATTACCAATATTTCCTTCGGCATGATGACCAAGGCTGCGCCGCAGTTAAATATTTTTACATTAGGTTTTTCAATTACGTTAATCGCCGGGATCGCCTTGATTTATATTTGTTTATCATTTATTGCAACGGAATTTACGGAAGTATCTGAAAAAGCACATTCGACCCTTGTTGCGCTGATAGAGTAGAGCATGTCAGAAGAAAGAGATGATTCACAAGAACGCACAGAACAGGCCACTGCGCGGAAAAAGCAACAGTCTCAAGAACAGGGACAAGCGGCTCGTTCTAAAGACTTTAACACTTTAGTGGTGTTGTTGTGCAGTGGTTTTTGCTTTATGGGTATGGGGCATTCTAGCTCGGTCAAAATGCAGAACTTGTTTAGAGCCAATCTTGGTATTGACCCAAAACTGCTAGTTGACAATAGCGGTATGTTTCTTGCGCTCAAAAATGCTATGTGGAGTGGTGTCGGAATTTTAATGCCCTTTCTAATACTCATTATATTGGTGTGCATTTTAGGGCCTATTGTCATTGGTGGCTGGGCATTTTCCTGGGAAAATGTGTCACTGAATTTTGAACGACTTGATCCGGTTAAAGGCTTTCTTAAGATTTTCTCACTTAAAAATCTGGTTGAGCTGGTTAAGTCTATATTTAAAATCATTTTAGTTGTATTAACGATGGCTTTAATTGTCTATTTATTTATGAGACAAATTATTTTCTTTTCGTCTGCAGATGTTGTTGCAGGAATTCAACAATCTGGCTCGATACTTGTATGGTCATTTATGTTGTTAGTTGGCGCTTTATTCGTAATTACGTTGTTTGATGTTCCATTTCAATTATGGAATTTTCAACAAGAATTAAAAATGACCAAGCAAGAAGTAAAAGATGAATATAAAGATTCAGAAGGTAAACCTGAAGTGAAATCACGCTTGGCAAGATTGCAACGTGAATTATTGAAGCGTCGATTTGCCACTGAGGTGCCTAAAGCTGATGTTATTCTCACTAACCCAACTCACTATGCGGTGGCGCTGAAGTATGATCAAAAAGAAATGAAGGCGCCTAAAGTGGTTGCCAAGGGCGTAGACTTTATGGCTGAAAAAATTATGGAAATTGCCAAGGCGCATTCAGTGCCTTTAGTTGCATTGCCGCCACTAGCGCGTAGTGTGTACTTTCATACTGAAATAGGTGATGAAATACCCTCAGGGCTCTATGTGGGTGTTGCTCAAGTCTTAGCCTATGTGCATCAATTGAAACTTTATAAACGCGGTAAATTGAAGAAACCAAAAATTCCTGAAAAGGTTGAAATACCACCTGAAATGGCGAGATAAAAATGGCAACAGCAAATAATCTCATGAATTTAAGACAATTGGCGAACATTGGCGTCGGGATACCTATCTTTGTGTTGGCGATGTTAGCAATGACCATATTGCCTTTGCCGCCATTTTTATTAGATATTCTATTTACCTTCAATATCACGTTAGCACTTATGGTATTACT
>CAZCXZ010000055.1:0-21821 GCA_964502705.1 Uncultured Candidatus Berkiella sp.
TACCCCATTTCGTTATGGCGCATTTGATCTCTCGATGCAAACCGGCGTGCCGATTGTGCCGGTGTTTTTACATTATGAAGCGCAAGAACAATTTGAGTGGCAATTTCAGCATTTGCTACACAAGTTATGGATGATTATGACCTCGCAGAATCATCGCGCCAATTATTATGTGTATGATGCTATCGACCCCAAACAATTTACTTCCAAAGAAGCGTTTTGTGAACATGTGCAAAACTTATATTTGGACTGGGAAAAGCGCTATTTAGATTAATCAACCCTTGTCGACCACTTTGAAGGTTTTTGTCTATTAATAAAAGCCACAAATTTTGCAATCGGTTGATCTATCTTCAAAAATGCATCCGTCTTGAAGCGAATATTCTCATAGATTTTACCATCTTCTTCTTTTAATAAATAAAATAACCGCTTAGTCAAAAATAGTAGAAAATGGTTGATTAAAAAACCGGATAAGCCTTTTCGTTTTTTTGTCAAATAGATAGGTGTTACTTGAGAGCGATTATCCGGTAACGGTGTATAAGCATAAAGCATATGCAATGTCGGTAATGCAAAGCGTCCAAATAATTTAACTTCTTGCATCATGGTGAGTGCACCAATCGAGCCATGCGCGTACAACATACTATAAGCGTAACGCCCTCCAAACAGATTCACTAACCATTTTACACGTTGATTAACCGGCGCAAACTCACCGGCTAAAGTAATGTGCAAATGATCTTTTAGATCTTCATTGATCTTTACTGACATATGAACGGGAATATCATGTACTGTGCGCAAATGCTGCGCGTCAATACCATTAACCATGGTAATGTGATAATGGCAGCCTCGTTGATAAGGTATATCATGTGAAAAAATAACGTGTTCATTTTTTAATTCTGGTATCTCAAGTAATTCACAGGCAGCGGTTTTATCAGGCCAAACCCAGATGTAACCATATTTTTCAGTAACTGCGTAATATTCTAAATTTACCGTGCTAGGCTGTTGCTCTTTGCAAGGAATATCAACACATACGCCTTTTCCATTGAATTGCCAATGATGAAATAAACAACGAATATTTTCCCCACAAACTTTACCCAACGACAAATCAACGCCCATATGCGGACAAAACGCGTCAACAGCATACACTTTTGAAGATTCACCGCGGAAAAGGGCAATGCGCTGTTTGCCAATCAGGCAGGATTTTGCTTGGCCATTTTTGAGATCGCGACTTTTGAAGGCAATGTACCAACCGTGTGTTACCACTTCCCAATTATTGAATATAGTATGCTCTCTTACTGGTTGTGTCTGTGTATTCAATTTCTGCGGCGTAAGATGCATATTTTCTACTTCTTTTATTAATGGAGTATGATACTTTGTTTTTTATACTTTATTTTGTCAACCAATGAAAAGGCTAAGACAATATGAAAAAAGCGACCGTTTATTTACTATGCTTGATTTTGAATCTTTTTATATCAGTCAGTTACGCACAAAACACCCAAGCATCTACAGAAGCAGATCATGAAGCCTTACGTCAGCTTCTTACAAAATCCACGCAAGCACTCAATGAGCAAAATTTTGATGACTTACGCCCATTGCTTGATGAAAAATTAACAGTTATCACCTTAGATAACAAAAAATACAACTCTCTTGATGAATTCAAAGCCTACTGGGATGCCATGTTTAAAGGCGAGAAACCCAAGTTAAAAAGCGTCACCATCAAACCTGTTGCGGACGAAAAAACCTTCTTCCCTGCAGCCAATGTTGGTGTCGTCGATGGCACAGCCGAAGAAACTTATCATTTTACCGATGGCGACGTCCGAACAATACAAACACGCTGGTCTGCAGTGGTTCATAAAGAAAAAAATCAGTGGAAAATTATGAGTATCCATTTTTCTGGCAGTATTTTAGATAATCCCGTGCTCACCGCTCTTAAAGGCTACCTCTACAAAATTGCCGGTGGCAGTGCGTTAATCGGTTTGATCCTCGGATTTTTGCTCGGTAAAGGAATGTGCCGCAAAAAAGCTAACGCATAATGACTTTCGATAAAATCATTCGTGGAGGGCTTATCTTTGATGGTAGTGGCAGCCCTCCTTACCAAGCTGATATCGCCATTCACCAACAAAAAATCGTAAAGATTGGTCCTCGTCTTTGCGAGACTGCGATTGAAACCATTGATGCAAAATCATTGTGGATCTGTCCAGGCTTCATCGATATCCATACCCATTATGACGCAGAAATTGAAATTCAACCGGCGTTGAGTGAATCAGTGCGTCATGGCGTAACCAGCGTAGTGATGGGGAATTGCAGCTTGTCTTTGAATTTGGGTTCCCCTGCAATCAATGCGGATTTGTTCGAGCGCGTTGAAACCATGCCAGAGCTCATCGCTTTATGGAAACAACAAGCACAACATTGGCAAACAACCACAGATTATTTGCAGCATTTATCAAGATTAAAATTAGGACCAAATGTTGCGACCCTCGCTGGGCACAGTGCACTGCGTGCGCATGTCATGGGACTAGAACGCAGTTTAACAGCCCTGGCAACCGATGATGAAATTAAAGCCATGGTGAAACTTGCGAATGAAGCGTTAGACGCAGGCTGTATTGGGATATCAATTGATATGGTGCACTGGCATCGCACCACCGGATTATATACCGGTTCTTCATTGCCATCTCATCATGCGGGTTACAAGGAATATGCCGCACTTGCCAGTGTGTGTCGTGCAAGGGACGCCGTATTTCAAGTAACGCCCAATCCTAAAAATCTATGGCCATCCATTCTCACAATCGTGAGATTAAGTTATGGCATCGTACGTGCTCCATTGCGCTGTACTGTCCTATCTGCGATGGATTTAAAAATTAATCCTCAGGCTTGGCGTGCTTTCCCGTTATTTACTTTTATTTGTAATCAATTTTTAGGCTGTAATATTCGCTTTCAAACTATTCCAGAGCCTTTTACGATATATTCAGATGGCCCTATTACCCCTTTATTTGAAGAATTTAATACCGGTGTTCTGCTAAACAATTGTAAAACGCCTGAACAACGCCAGCAATTATGGCAATCGGCACAGTTTAAACAACAATTCAAAGCAGAATGGCGAAACTTAAAAAATCGCACTTTTGATGGTGACTTATCTCACACAATAATTGTAAAAGCTTCGCGCCCTGAATGGATTGGGTTAAGTGTTGAGAATATTGCACGAACAAGTAATGAAGACCCCTTAACTTTCTTTATCGATTTACTAGAAACGGAAGATACCGCATTTCGATGGAAACATACCGGTGCTAACCATCGCGAAGCTGTTCGGCATCGACTACTGAAACACCCCTACATTTTGCCTGGCTTTAGTGATGCGGGTGCACACTGTCGTAACATGGCTTACTTTGATAGTGCCCTTTCATTGATAAAACAAAGTGTGCAGACAGCATTTATGCCGATTGAACAAGCCATTAAGCGCGTAACGTCAGAACCTGCCCAATGGTTTAATGTAAAATGCGGCAGAATAACTCTGGCAACACAGGCTGATCTTGTCTTGCTAGATCCTAAAAAGTTGGAATGTCCGATAGTATCCCCCATCGAACATGTCGATCCTGATTTACAAGACGCGATGCGAATGGTCAAACGCGATACGCATTCCCCCGTTAACCTCGTAATGATTGCCGGTGAAACAGTGGTAAAGCACGGGGTACCTTTGCCAATTTTAGGTGAAGCTAAACTAGGCGGTTTGCTACGCTCTACTGTACCCGTGGTTGGACACCAGAAGATCTATGAACGTTATCGAAACCGGGTAAATGATGAAGTCTTGGATCATCCTTTTGGTGAATATTGGGAAGTGTTTGTCTTAAAGCATCAAAAAAGCATAAATATTCTGATGCATTGCATTGCTTTTGTCATCATGTATGCGCTGTTTGGTTTATTTGTGATGACTCAAAGCTTTTGGTTTATACTTGCCATGCCGCTATCTCAAATGACAGGGTTGATTGGTCACGCTTATTTTGAACGTTCCAGCATTGATCAACGTGACACCGCCTTTTCATGGCGAGCACTGATGTGTTTACATAAGTTATTTTATTATGTTTTAACAGGACGCTATGCCAAAGAATGCGAAAGAGTCCGTATACAACTCCATCAATTTCAAGCTAAGCAATCATGAGAATGCAATTACCCTCCATTAAACCAGAGAACCTCATCAAGTTGATATTACTGGGTTGTTGCTTGTTTAGCGTGATTTACTATGGTGCTAGCTATTACCCCGTTCAAACTATCAATGATGCTCCCAATATCGCTTGGGATGCACACATAACTTGGCTACCCTGGACTGCGCTAATTTATCTTTCTCAAGGACTATTTTTGCTGCTGGGTGTGATCTATGCGCCAAATTCCCTCATGGCTACCCGAACCTATTATGGCTATCTGATCGCGACGCTGATCGCTGGTAGTGTTTTTATACTGTATCCCACTCAACTCTCACGAATTGATCTAACTAGCTCCCAGTTACAGCCTTTAGTAGCGCATTTGTATCAGTTTATCTATTGGAGCGATGTGCCAAGTAATTGCTTTCCTTCTTTGCATACCACGCTGGCACTGTTGGCCGGCGCAAGTTTGAGCAAACGTCGTCAAGGCTGGCAAGTAGCAGCTCCGCTTTGGAGCGTCAGTATTGTGGTTTCTACCTTAACGACCAAACAACATTGCATTTTAGATGTGGTAGCAGGAATGGTATTATCTTCTGCACTTGGATCTGTCGCAAATTGTTCAATAAGAGACAAAATGGAACCGCTGCATTCAACTATCCTGCCAATAGCGCATCTCACATCCGATAGCATTAATGCAATGTATCGTTTGTTTGCACAATATTATGACAGCATAAACTTAGATGCCTTTCAAAGTGATCTGTCTAAAAAATCCCATGTCTTACAAATTCACAACGAGAATCATATGCTGGTCGGTTTTACGACAATCTTGCATTTTGAAATCGAGTTTCAACAACAGACCCTACAGATTGTCTATTCAGGTGATACCATCATGGCTGATGCTTATTGGGGTAATCCCATTTTAGCCTTCGCCTGGTTAAAATATGCAGGCACTATTAAAGCACGTCATCCATCACATCCCTTATATTGGTTTATTATTGTAAAAGGTCACCGTACCTATCGCTATCTGCCGCTGTTCAGTAAAATCTTTTATCCAAACTATCAATATGCGACACCTTCATGGGAACAAAATCTGATTGATCATTTAGCAACCATGACTTTCGGTGATAATTACGATAGCAACAAGGGTATTGTCCATTTTCAACATTCTCAAGGACATTTGAAAGAATCATGGGCAGCAATTCCAAAGCATTTATTACAACGTAAAGAAATTCAATTCTTTATGAGTAAAAATCCCGATTATCATCGCGGTGACGAACTGGTTTGCTTATGCAACCTCGATAAACACAATTTAAAACCCTTATCGCAACGACTATTTAACGAAGGATATTTGCAATACAATGAGCAACACGCTGTCGTTTAATTGCTTTGAACATGTCCCCTTAGGTTGGGTTTGGGTGTGCAAAAGCACGATTATCAAAAAGAGAAAAATCCGAGCATTCAATTTAATGGGGCGTGAAATCATACTCTTTAGAAGCGATCATGGTCAGCTGGGAGCCTTGGATGCATTTTGCCCTCATATGGGCGCACATCTGGCAGATGGCAAAGTCGACGGCAACACGGTTCGCTGTTTTTTTCATAATTGGCAATTTAATCAACAAGGGCAGTGTGTTGATATTCCCTGTCTGGATAGCATGCCAGCAAAAAAAATATCGACACGCTCCTTTCATGTCAAAGAACAGTATGGTTTAGTTTGGATATGGACAGGTACCCAAGCGCCCTGCTTTGATGTGCCTTGTGTACCTGCTTTACAAGATCAATGCCTTGATTTTTCATTAGGTAATGAATGGCAAAAAAAATGTCATCCTAACGTTGTAATGATTAATGCGATTGACGAACATCATTTTCAAACCGTGCACAAGATGCCTGGACATATTTTAAATATGGAACCTAAAATCGTTGATGATATGAATATTCGATTCGAAAATACCGGGCGCCCTTCATCGAATCATTGGCTAGGTCGTTTAGCGAAGAAATTTTATTGCGGCCCTATTACTTATAATATGAGCTACTGGAACGGCATCATCGGTACTGTGACCGTAGGACCTGATAGGCTACAATTACATTTAATGTTTGCTTTGCGATCTCATGAAGGCACAACCCTTGGTAAGACTATCGCTTTCACTAAACAGCGCAAGGGGATCGTCGGTAAAATCTTCAACAGGTGTCTATTACAAATCACAAAATGGGTAGGATACTACTTCGCAGTTGGCGATACCAAGGTATTCCAAAAAATTCAATTTAATTTTAAAAACCCTATAAAAAAAGATCGATCAGTAATCGCCTTTATCAAACACTTAGAAAATCAACCCCAAGTCGACTGGTTAGGGCACACAAAAAAAGCTGAGGTAGAATATGGATCTTAAAACCGTTGTGATCTCTGGTTGCTCTTCCGGCCTTGGCGAGGCACTGTGCCAGCATTTTTTAAATCAGAATTGGAAGGTAATCGCTTTAACCCGAACGATTGAAAGAGAACTGTTTTCTCACCCCAATTTTCAACAGTTAACTTATGACCCAACGCAAGCTGATTTTAAAAAAATTCAAGCGCTGCTCGCACTGCATTTACAAAATGGATTGGATTTATTGATTAATAATGCAGGATACGCATTGGTTGGCGCACTTGAAAGCTTAGATGAAACAGCCATGCGCAAACAAATGGAGGTCAATTTCTTTTCCCATGTCATGGTTACTAAATCTTGCATTCAATCACTACGTGTAAAATCGGGTAAAATTTTTAATCTGTCATCGCTCTTTGGCATGATCGGCTGCCCATTTCATACGCTATATTGTGCCTCCAAATTTGCGATTGAAGGTTTTAGTGAAGCATTACATTATGAGCTCTATCCGCAAGGCATTCAATGCAGCGTCATCGAACCTGGGCGATATAAAACACACTTTGGCAAGCATATGAACATGATGGCACCAACTGATAAAGATCAGTTAATCTATCAAGATGCTTATCAAGGATTTCTAAAACTGAAAAGTGATTTAAGCTTAAAAAAAGCAAATGATACCAAACGATTTGCAGAGAAAATTTTTATGCTCGCAAATTGTAGACAAGTGCCTTTACGTGTACCTATCGATCTGGACAGTAAAATCCCTTATGTTCTTAAACGAATTTTACCTAGTCGATTATTTTCCAGCATGCAATATAAATTTTTTGCAAAATATTTTCGATATCGCCATGCTTGATAATAAAAATGCAAAAATTCAAAAACTTATCCATGGTTTCCTCAAAAGACGAGGTGCACTACAAAACCATGTTCACAATGACAACCCCGCGTGGCCGGCAGTTTATTATGGTTTAGATAAAAGCCAGTTGTTTAAGCAGTTAGATGATGCAACACAATCTCAGATACTCAAAACCTGCGCACAAGATTTGCTGAATGAATCCTATTTTATTGAAAAAATGGGTTTAGAATATTGCGCTAAACTGACTTTATTATCGCCTAGCTCACAGTCAAAGCAAATTTTTAGTTTGATTGGCGCCGATGAAGCGACGCACTTACAGTGGATCACCCCTTTTGTTCCGGAAAGTATGCGTCTTGCTCCCACGAGTCCCTTATTGTCTATCATCCGTGATGTCATAACATTAAACAACGAAAACTTATTGTATTATTTGGTACAAATTATATTGGAAGGTTGGGGCTTAGAGCACTATAAACAACTAAGTCAATATTGTCTTAACCCTGGCTTACAAAAGATCTTTGCTGACATCTTACAAGACGAAGCACTCCATCATCAAAGTGGCAAAACACTTTTTAACAGCAAGAAGCTATCTAAACAAGATACATTCATTGTTCAAGATCATCTTAAAGCCTATTGCGATTTAGTTCGAATTGGTCCTCAATCCGTTGTGAATGCAGTCAGCCTTGAGCTTGGGGGGTTAAATGAAAAGCAGCGTGCGATTTTATTTGACGAATTACAGACTGAACAAGAATCAAAAACTAAGCTTAACTATCTTTACTCTCTTATGATACAACCAGGTCTTGAAGCTTTATTGCAAGATGTTCATGATCTAGGTTATTTTTCGCCTTATCCTGCGACAGCGTGTGCAAAACTTGCTGTGCTATAACGAGTGAGGTCATGAGTAAATTCGATTTCTGATCCCCCATTGCAATACCATGCTTTTCAGAACAGCGCGTTATTATTACCTGCATATTAGGATGATAAATAATAGCGGGTTGAATAAGTTGCAACATACGGCGAGCATTCTGATAATGAAAAGCTTCACACAATGCACTGTCAAGCTGCTCTGCCAAACCTAACAGTGCTTTATTATCGGTTAATAGGTGATATTGGCCTTGACCTGAATTCAATAGCGAAGGTACCAAACATAAAAATTGACTCTCTCTAAAGGGCGCTTCGCTCAAAACATTTGTAACAAATCGTTGATGTAATTTTTCGCCTACTAAGTCACTGATTTGGTTTTTCCTGCCTACAAATTCTAAACAGGGTGTATTTTTATAATAGTGAGTAACCTGAACGGTATCCCCTATTCGATAACGGTATAACCCTGCTGATTGGCTAATTATAATTTCATATTCTTCGTGCAGCTTTAATTCATGCAGTCTGACGATATTCTGGTTGCCATCTTCAAATTCAAAAAAGATCTGATTCAGTAAAGGCATATAGCCATTCGAGGAATAAAGCGGTAATGTCATCGGCGCTTCGGTAGCGAGTAATCCTTTACCTTGCAGCAAGATCTTTGGAAAACGAGAGCGTAGAATCTTGGCACTGTGCGCCGATGTTCCTGCACACCAGCAAGAAATCAATTTTAATTGCGGCCACAGCGACCTAAAGGTGATGGATGCAGCCTGCTCGCTCAAGTCCCGAAAATGCTTTTTGCTCACTTTTGGTAATGTAATTTTAACACCTTTATAGATAAATTTTCGCTTTGACAAATATCCCAGCATTTCATCAAAACGCTGTTCAATAATATTTAATAAAATAAGTAGATAGGTTGGACTCCAAATAGAGATGATTTCCAGATCTTCTTGGGCTAACAGCGTTAATGCCAATATAAATCGAAAATCATCCGCATTTTTTAAAGCATGAATATGAGGTTGAGTTACCAGATAACGACGCACCAACCATTGCATTGAGCCGGAGATATAATCACTATCATCTTGCAACGCACTACGCTGTGCTTGATGGGTTAATTGCGGTGAAATACTCATAAATGTTTTTAATGAGGAAAGTTGCAAATGCTGCTGCAGGCAATCATATCCCCAAACCTTAAAACAAGTCGCAAAACTTGAGCGTAAATCACGTGTGTACGGAATGGTCTTTTTAGCACCTTGACTGCCCGAGGTTAGCTCGAAAAACTGAATAGGATTTTTAGTTAAGACTTTTTTTTCATTTTTAGACTTTTCAATCCACGGCGCTAAATCATCATAAGTGACGATGGGGATTAGCTGTGAATAAGTTTCATAATCTGCATTGGCGTGAAGATGGAGCGATTTCCCATAGTCCGTTTGACTCAAATCTGCGATGATCTTATTTAGAACCGTATTTTGCGCGACGAGTGGTTCATCTAGCGTCTGGATATATCGCTTGTAAGCACCAACACTCAGCGTCTTAAACAGTTTTAGGCTTAACTTCCCTAACAATCGGATCATGATGAACCTTTTTTAATGCTGCTTGGCAATCCACGTGTTGGTCAATCAGTAAGATCGTATTTATGGGAATAGTGATCTTATCAACCACTATTGTGCCTGGTCCAAGCCGTGCACCCGCTCCAACAAGAACACTTTTACCAAGCCTGACTTTACCCACTTTGAGAATCAGATTTCCATCTTGTTGCTTGATGATATGGCTACTACATGCAGCACGATGTCCAAAAATGACGTAATCCCCAATCACTAATAAACTTCTGTCGACAATTTCAATGCGCGGCGTCCAATAGACTTGCTTACCGATCTTTGAACCCCAAAGTCGCAACCAGGCACTATAAACGCCTGGGATGATCCGCAAAATGCCTTCCAAAAACGGCACGGCACTATAAACTTGTTGCATTTGATGGGCACCCCACCATGGACAATATCGAGCATCACTAAAATGTGTGGTGCCTTCTTCAAGTGGAACCCAGCGATTCTGTAGTCTAAATACCATAACCGGAAAAAGATAGGTGGCAAATAGAATAAAGGCAAAGTGAAACCCGGTAGGGCTGACAACAAAAAGCCACAGTGCAATAATAATGAGCGATAGATGAATCAATCCAAATAAAACAATCGCTTTTCTGAGTATTACACCCAAAACTCTATCTCCTGTTGTTGCTTACATAAGGTATTGGGTTCTACACCCGCACTTAACGCATCGATAATTTCAGATGTCCAGGTATGGATCAGATCGGCTGAAGTCGCACAGAATTTTTGACCGTACTTTTGAATTACATCCATTTGTTGATTTAAGATTTCAACATCTTGATTGATGACCCGCTGTGCTTGGCGCTTAATCAGCCATGGCATAAAAGGCAATGCCATCCATTTGCCAAAATGGTAGCAGATCTCGGTATAAACCATCGATTTTTCAGCCGTCATTGGCACCGTTTGGCTGGTAATGGTATATTCCCATTTTTTATCAAGCCGATAAATGACATGCGTCAAATTCGGCGCATAGAAATTGTCTTGATGAAAAATATTTTTCTTATGGGGATTTAGGATAAATGAGAAACTGCCTAAATTACTTTTTTCGTTAAAGTAGTCAATTTGAATATGACCGCTGTCTCTCGTGACTTGAGCCGTAATTTTTTCATTTCTTTTTCCTCTAAAAATGCCTTTATGAACAAAAGCGGTATGTGGTATATCAATAAAATTTTCCACACAATTTGTTAAGGTATTATTAAAGGCATTTTTTAATCTAACCTTTTTAAATGTTCGATGCCCTGCACTAGGCAATGCTACTGGTTGTGCAGTAAAAGGTTCCTTGCTTAAGCAAGCATAAATGTAGCCATCTTGTTCAATACAAGCAAAAGCATGCGAAGGGTTATCAGCTGCGGTGACATTTTTTCCAAAATGGGCAGGAATCGATTCTATCTGGCCGTTACCATTATACACCCACCCATGGTAAGGACAGGTTAATAATCCATCTAATACCTGTCCTTTTGATAATCTAGCACAACGATGCAAACACTTATCTCGCATCACGCACGGTTTATGATCTTTGCCTCTGAAGACGACTAACCATTCATCTAATAATTGACGCGCTAATACTTGATTCTTCTTTAATTCATGCGATTCAGCGATAACATACCAATAGCGTTTTAACAAATTATTCATAAGCTTCGATCTTCTTAATGATAATATCTGCCGTTATTACGACTTGACAAGCAAGGCGCGCAGACTTATTGGTTGGCGCATATAACTCTAGGGCTTCTTGTTCATCTTTTGATGGGCCTAATAGCTCACCAGACATGACACTCATTTCACATAGGCAAGTTCCACAAATCCCTGCACGACAACCAAATAGCATGGGTGAATTTAAAGCAGTCAAATGCTCACTAAGCTCGCTGCCTTCTTGTAGCGCAAGATCTGGCTTATCGCTATCAGCAAATTTAATGGTGTAACTTTTCATGGTTTACAAACTTATTAAATTTACGTTGATTTTGCTTCAAATGTCGACCAAGGTTGTTTTGCGACATAATTCGCATTTCTTTGTTGGTGCTATTCAAATAATCTAATGACGAAACCATGTTTTTATACGAAGCAATTGCCACATTGTGCATCTCAAAGCTATCGTGAAGTGCTTGCGTTTCTTGCGTAAAACACCGTTTCAACATATTTACTGCTTCACGTGATTGCATATTAAATACCGGCGATAGTAATAATTCATAGATAGTTTTAAAGGTTGAAGGCTCATACCAAAAGATCCCATTAACCACCACTGAAAAATTAAAATGATCTTGCTGACAACCTTCAATCGCCTTATTCACCACCCACTTTTCATAGCGTGTCGGTTTCTCTAATGACTTTATAATGTCTAAGCCGACAATTTTGGAGGTGTTAAAATGATAACTTTCATCCATAAAATGAAAATAATTAATTTTCGTAGGAATTGGCATATTCTCTTTATCTTGAGACACCATATAATCTTTAGCCAGTTTATGCTGAATCAGTTTACCATTTAACGTTCGTAAACCTCGGATCAGTAAATATTGACTCGCTAAAAACGCATTCTGTGGTGAAATAAGTGAGTAGCTTTTTAACCTTAATTTTCGCCAAAAATCTTTGAACGGCCCAGTATCTGCAAACACCATCGTTTGCTCATACGGCCCCCTCATGGGATAGGTAAATAACCGCTTACCGAACAGCTGCCATTCAACATCTTCACTAATGGTTTTGAAGGCATTAATATGAGCGCGCTCTTGTTGTGTCTCTAGATCAAGCGTATCACAGATAATTCTAAAATCTTCTAATGAGTATAATCCCGTTGCTGCGATATGATTAAAATAGATGGTGGCAATTTCAGCTGAAATAATTTGACTGTAATAGGCTACCCAGTAAAGCTGGTTTAATATAACACGTTGTGCTTGCGATGCTTCATCCCACAAGGGTGTGCCATACATCAGCGACAAGTGCTCTGGGTTCCAATAAGCGTTTTTACATTTATCGTAATCAAATTGTGTGGTTGCTGCATCAATTAATGAGGTATGATCTTGTTCCACATTTTTATCATAGTTAAAGCGCAACTTTTGATAAGTCTGTTTATCATCCAAAAGACTTTTTTTCTGACGTTGTTTTAAATGAGGATGCATATAATTACTCTATCGAATAATGGGGTAATAAAATTGTTTACGATACGATAATGAATCGATCGGCTGCCATTGAACCTCGGTGCCAGTACTGACAGAATACGTTTTAAAAAGCTTATCCCAAACAATCAAGTTGGCACCAAAATTATGCGGCTTTAACAACACATTATGATGACTATGATGCATCCAGGGCATCACAAAAATTGTCGCGAGAAATTTCACGATGCGGTTTTCTTGGATTTTAGAGAAATCCACTTTACTATGACGCAAAATGTCTAAACTCGCCGTTACCATGGCACCTGCAAAAAAACCTTCCGCGTTGGCACATAAATAACCCAGCACAGGATTCACCAATAAATACACGAATATAAAATTGACGAATAGATTATTACGAGAAGTTGCCCAGATATCGACTCTTGGAGAACGATGATGGCATTCATGCATTTTCCATAATAGGGATTGGCCATGAAATAAACGATGTTGCCAGTAGTACAGAAAATCAATGACAATAAAATTAAGTAGAAAGCTGCCCCACCAAGATAGTGGGATGGAGCCTTTTAGCAAAAAGGGCAACGAAGGAAAAACCCACATTGCAAGCATGATACCTGTGAACGGGATTAGCACGCCTTGAATAAATAACCCTAGAATATTCAGTGCCCAATCGACTGTTTTATAAGGCTCGGCAGATTGAGGTGTTGGCCAGCACAGTTCACCTACTTGCAGTAGCAAAAATACGACAGCGGGTAGACAGTAAATCAATGGCAACATAGCATCCAAGCCTTGTTTAACTGGATCTAGATTGCCACTAAGCCTACCGTGCAATCAATCTTCTTACTATAGATCAAGCCGTTATTGGTTATCTATTTAACACTCAGTGCGTAAAACGTCGTGCTTTGCAAGACGGTATCTCATGACTTACAGCCGCAGGTGCATTTCCGGCAGCTTGCAATGGCAAGTATGTTTGTGCCGAGAATGTTAGTAATTGCCTCTCAAGCTCCGCAACTTCTTCCAATGCCCGAGGACTGAGACACCATTGACCACATTGTCTTATTTTTGCAGCATCTTCTGACCGTCTTTCAATTACGGCTTGTTTGAGCTCAACTTCCATTGAAGGAATAAAATAGGGACTACTATTCAGTGAAGTTACATTCGGCAACGTTAAACCTATCATCACAAAGGTATGACTAAAAGCATTGGTATATAGCATTTTGGATGCTATTTCAGGTTCTTGTTGGGAGAGCAGTAACAGCAGGTCGATCTGTTCCATAAAAGAAAAAGGCACATTTTTCATTTGTTGGCTAATTTGAATTGCCTCATGCCAGGCTTGTGTTGCCACCGCGTTTTGAAATGCTTCTTTTAAATTTTGTGCCGCTGGTGCGGGCCCTGAATTCATCATGGTTTCACCTTGAAGATTTATTTAAATGTGCTCTCTTATGAGAAATACTTTTTGGGATCCTTTTTGCTTTTATAGAAGAATCTTCTTTTCTTTCAAAACTTTCATCTAGAGCATGACAAATATACTCATTTAAACTTTTATCTAGCAACTGTGCAGCCTTCCATGCCTTTATATGTCTTTCAGGACCTATTCTCACATTTAAGCTGCCTTTAAATGGTTGTTCTGGTTCGGTCTTTGTTTCTTCACAAAATGCTAAATAATCATTAATTGCTTCATGAAATGCTTTAACTAATCTTTCAGCATCAACAGCCTCATAGGTAATGAGCGCCCTGATATATTCTACTTTTCCGTAAAGTAAATTATTTTCAATATCAATATTGATAGAGCCATAATAGCCTTTATAAGGGGGAAGCTGACTATTTTTCATATCAAGCCCTCGTTCTGCAAATATTCTTTAATATATTTCATCTGGTAATTTTTAAGAATGCTGCCTGGGTGTGGCTTATGTAACATTATCGGTGGGTAGCTATCTTTATAGAACCTTACCCTGGAACCACTGGTTTTACCCGCGTGAGATTCTGTAAAACCAAAACCTTCTAACATCGCTTTAAGCTCTGACCAGGTAAAATCCCTAGGAAGCGTCATAAAACGGATTAGCAGCTTATCTCTCTTACTCATTATAATAGCCTTTACTACAACTATTTGCAACTAATTATAGTTGCAAATGAAATTGCGTGCAATAGCAACAAAGTAAGTGGAGATGCTTACCGTGGGTATGCATCATAGATTCCCGACTTCCATTTCAGTAGACTCAGCAAGTTCTGTCGTAGGGATAGATGATGATACTTAACAAGGATATTAAACAATGAAATTATTAAATAGTGCTGAAGCTAATCTCATTGCCGGCGGCGATTTAGATGGCGTAAGTTGTGAGTGCTGGAAAGTTATTGGCTTGATGGGATTTTCGGCATTCTATGGTGATATCACCGAAGAGTATGCCTTAAAACAAGTTGATCTCTTTTGTACACAGGCTGAACAAGATCACGCTGAAGCATTAGCGAAATTTTATTATTAGCAGACTCCAAGCTACCCTCTCTCTTTTATGTAAGAGAGAGGAAGATCTTCATCTTCTAAGCAAATGTTTTCAGTGCACCAATGTCGCCTGCTGTAATCGCCTCCAAAGCGTTGGTAATTTTGTCAATCGGCCAATTCCACCATGCCAGTGCTAATAATAATTCTATCGTTTCGTCGTCAAATCGCTTGCGGATCTCTTTTGCGGGGTTACCACCCACAATCGTATAAGGCTCGACATCTTTTGTCACCAGGGCATTTGTACCAATAATTGCCCCATCACCGATATGAATGCCTTGCATAATGGTTGCAGAATTTCCGATCCACACATCATTGCCAATAAGGGTGTCGCCTTTGCTCACTACATTGATTGGTGCGCTCTCCCAGGATTTACCCATCACCTTGAAGGGATAAGTCGATATTCCATCCATTGCATGATTCGCGCCATTCATAATGAAACGCACACCTGTCGCAATTTGGCAAAATTTACCAATAATGAGTTTATCGCCCATAAAGGGAAATAAGTAGAGTACGTTTTTTTCAAAATTATGAATATTTTCTGGATCATCATAATAGGTATAATCACCCACAATAATTTGTGGATTAGTAATAATGTTTTTGAGAAAACACGTTCTTGTTACGCCTTCGATGGGATACAAAGTGTTGGGATCAGGATGTAGAGCATCAATCATTAAACGATTTCCTTATATAAAAAACCCGCTATCAAGCGGGTTCTTCATATTTTGATTTATAAAAGCTTTTAAGCAAATTCAGCGTTATAGGCCGCAACACCCAGTCCAACAACAAGACCTGCACCCCAAGACAAACCCAGACCAGCCATAAACGTACTTGCAAAACTGGCAGTATAACTCGTCGCTGTGCCAATTGTGACTGTCATCACCTGATTGGTAGAGAATGCATAAATTCCACTTGCGCACCCACCTATTAAAGCAGAAAGAAAGGAATAATGTTCCATCGAATTCCACATTTCTTCATCTGTCGCTCGTCGTCCACCACTCACTTGGCTGATTTCAAAACTAGTTAGTAATTTCATAATAGACATTTACCCTTAAAAACCGCAACGATATTTATCAACATACCGGCTTTTAATGTATATACACATTAAAAAGCCTCTTATGTCAGAGGCTTTTTTAATACATTTACTATTTTAAAGATATCATTTAAAACGGGATATCATCATCAAAATCTTGGCTCATGGGTGCTGGCGCTTCTGCGTGTGCAGGCGCTTGGCTTCTGCTTTGGCTAGGTGCACGAGGGGCATCAGAGCCGCCTTTGCCATCCAGCATTTGCATTTCAGCCGCAACGATTTCGGTGGTGTAGCGTTCTACGCCAGCTTGATCTTGCCATTTACGGGTGCGCAAGCTGCCTTCAACATACACTTTGCTACCTTTACGTAAATATTCGCCAGCAATTTCCGCTAAGCGATTGAAAAACACCACACGGTGCCATTCGGTTCTGTCTTGCTGTTCGCCAGTTTGTTTGTCTTTCCAGCTTTCACTGGTTGCAATGGTAACGTTGGTAACCGCACCGCCACTTGGCATGTAACGCACTTCAGGATCAGCACCTAAATTGCCCACGATGATAACTTTGTTAATACCTCTAGCCATTTTTCACCCCCAGATGATTAAATTTAAATTGTCTTATTGCGAACCAACCAATCCCTGTTAATAACAGGCAACTGATGCTAATTCCTTGTGTACCAAATTGTTGCATGATGGTGCCACCCATGGCGCCCCCACAGAACATGCCTAAAAATTGTGCGCATGAATACATTCCTAATGCTGAACCTTTACTTTCTTTAGGTGCCATTTTTGACACTAAGGAAGGTAAACACGCTTCTAAAAAATTAAACGCCACAAAAAAGAGTACCACTGCGATCGTAAACACCGTCACATTGTGGGTGTTCATAAAGGCAACAATGGTCGCCCCCAACCCTAACACGGCCACATGTAATAGTTTCTTTTGCCAATCACCTTTATCTGCAAACCGTAACAGTGGTGTTACTAACAACAAAGAAGCTGCTAAAACCGGCAAATAAAAACGCCATACCGCGCCAGACGTAAAGCCTGTAATGGTTTCAATTTTACCTGGCAACACCAAAAAGCTGGCAATCAATACCGCATGTAACATAAAAATACTGACATGCAAAGCCCATAAGGGGCCTTGTCGTAAAATTAATCGAAGTTGTTGTTTAAATGACAACAGGCTTGGCGTTGTCCGCTGTGGCTTTAATAAAAACAACAACGCAATGCCACCTAACGCTAAAAATGCGGTTAACGTAAAAATACCTTTTAGCCCAATGTAAGAATCGAAAATGGGGCCTAATAAAATCGCTAACGTAAAGGTTAGGCCAATCGTAATACCAATCAGCGCCATTGCACGAGTTCTGACTTCATCACGCGTGACATCTGATACTAATGCCAAAATGGGTGAGCCTATGGCGCCAGCGCCTTGTACGGCTCTCCCCAAAATTAAGCCACCTATGGAACTTGAAAATCCAGCGATGATACTGCCAATGGCAAAAACGGATAGTCCGCCAATGATCACGGGTCTGCGACCGAAATAGTCAGACAACATTCCATATGGCAATTGTAATACAGCTTGAGAAAAGCCATAAATACCCGCTGCCATGCCAATTAAGGCCGGTGTTGCGCCCGGTATTTTTTGTGCATAGAGCGCTAACACGGGCAAAACCATGAATAAGCCTAACATACGCAATGCAAAGACTAGGGCAAGGATCAGCGTACTCTTGAGCTCCGTTAAGGTCATGCGGATCACGTGTGATGACTTCCTCATTTAGTGACAACATCTAAGGCGAACGGTATATTAGCAAGTTTGCCCGAAGCCTGGAAATGTATGGATAAAATCATTGTAAGAGGTGCACGCACACATAACCTCAAAGCCATCAATTTGGAACTCCCACGCGATAAGTTAATCGTCATCACAGGCCTCTCAGGGTCTGGGAAATCCTCATTAGCCTTTGATACCTTGTATGCAGAAGGCCAGCGCCGCTACGTTGAGTCCCTTTCCTCATACGCCAGGCAATTTCTGTCTGTTATGGAAAAGCCGGATGTAGACCATATAGAAGGCTTATCGCCGGCTATCTCGATTGAGCAAAAAACCACTTCACACAATCCACGCTCCACGGTAGGCACTGTAACAGAGCTATACGACTATCTAAGGCTGTTGTTTGCTCGTGCCGGTCAACCACGCTGCCCCGATCATGGTAATCCACTAGAAGCACAAACGATTAGCCAAATGGTCGATCAGGTAATGGAAAAACCTGTCGATACTAAAGCCCTTTTATTAGCACCTGTGATTCGCGATCGTAAAGGCGAGCATGTGCAAGTATTCGAACAATTACGAAGCAATGGCTTTGTACGTGTGCGCGTCGATGGCAAATTGTACGACTTACAAGAAGTGCCCAAACTCGATTTGCGCAAAAAGCATACCATTGAAGTGGTGGTCGACCGAATTAAGGTACGTCCTGATTTACGTCTTCGTTTAGCCGATTCGTTTGAAACTGCCCTTAAATTAAGCGATGGCTTAGTCAAAGTGCTCTGGCTCGATACGGATGAAGAAGTGATCTTCTCAGCAAAATATGCGTGCCCAATCTGCGGTTATAATTTAACTGAACTTGAACCCCGCATCTTCTCTTTTAATAACCCCGCGGGTGCTTGCCCTTCTTGTGATGGTCTTGGCAGTAAACAGTTTTTCGATCCGAAACGCGTTGTGCATATGCCAGATGTCAGCCTTGCCAGCGGCGCAGTACGCGGTTGGGATAGACGCAATCAATATTACTTTAGTTTATTGAAGTCGTTAGCCAAACATTATGATTTCGATTTAGATACACCTTATAAAGAACTACCTAAAGCGATTCAAAACGTCGTGCTATATGGCAGTGGCGATGATGAAATCTCCTTTTCTTACACCAACGAGCGCGGTGAAACAAGGCGCAAACGCCATACCTTTGAAGGGGTGATCACCAATTTAGAACGCCGTTATCATGATACTGACTCTGAATTTATTCGTGAAGAATTAGCGCGCTATATTGCTGAGCAAGCTTGCCCGGATTGTGAAGGCTCGCGCTTACGTCGCGAGGCACGCCATGTTTACATTGGTGAAAAATCTATCGCGACTGTCACCTCGATGGCGATTGGTGAATGCTTACATTTTTTCAAAACGTTAAAGCTTACCGGGCGACGTAAAGAAATCGCCGATAAAATTCTAAAAGAAATCTCAGAGCGCTTACGGTTCTTAGTGGATGTTGGTTTAGATTATCTCACCTTGAATCGCACTGCTGAAACGCTATCAGGCGGTGAAGCACAACGTATTCGTTTGGCCAGTCAAATTGGCGCTGGCTTAGTTGGGGTGATGTATATTCTTGACGAGCCATCCATTGGTTTGCACCAACGAGATAACGCACGCCTACTCACCACGCTCAAGCATTTACGCGATATTGGTAATACCGTGATTGTGGTTGAACACGACGAAGAAGCAATCTTAACTGCCGATTATGTGGTGGATATCGGTCCTGGTGCCGGTGTACATGGTGGTGAAATTGTTGCCGAAGGAACACCTGCTCAAGTTAAAAAGGCAAAGAACTCTTTAACCGGTGATTATCTGTCGGGTAAAAAATCGATCGCCGTTCCTAAAGTTCGAAAAAAGATGGATCCCGAAAGAACGATTACCATTACGGGGGCTAAAGGCAATAACCTCAAAGATCTGACCGTAGAATTCCCCATCGGCTTAATGACCTGTGTCACCGGTGTCTCAGGCTCCGGTAAATCAACACTCGTAAATGATACGTTGTATCCAATTGCAGCACACGTGTTAAATCATGCGGGCCTTTCTCATCATGCGCCTTATGACAAAATCTCCGGGCTTGAGCATCTAGATAAAGTCGTCGGTATCGATCAAAGCCCGATTGGACGTACACCGCGCTCAAATGCCGCGACCTATACTGGGTTGTTTACCCATATTCGTGATTTATTTGCCGGTACGAATGAAGCGCGCTCACGCGGTTATTCGGTGGGCCGCTTTAGTTTTAACGTGAAAGGTGGGCGCTGCGAGTCTTGTGAAGGCGATGGTTTAATTAAAGTTGAAATGCACTTCCTAGCTGACGTGTATGTGATGTGCGATGTTTGCAAAGGCAAACGTTATAACGATGAAACTTTGCAGATCCTCTACAAAGGCAAAAACATTCATGAAGTGTTAGAAATGACTGTTGAAGATGGTCATGAATTTTTTAGCGCAATCCCTGCCATTAAACGTAAACTCAAAACATTAATGGATGTCGGGCTTGCCTATTTAAAACTCGGACAAAGTGCTACGACGTTGTCAGGCGGTGAAGCACAGCGTATTAAATTATCGAAAGAATTATCACGACGCGATACGGGTAATACACTCTATATTCTTGATGAGCCCACCACCGGCTTACACTTTCATGACGTGAAGCAATTAATGGATGTATTAACGCACTTGCAAGATAGTGGTAATACGATTGTGATCATCGAACACAACCTTGATGTCATCAAAATGGCCGATTGGTTAATTGATTTAGGCCCAAGTGGCGGTGATAAAGGCGGCAACATTGTTGCGGTTGGCACACCTGAGAAAATTGCGAGCACCAAAGGATCCTTTACCGGTGAATTTTTAGCGCCAATGCTGAATATCACTAAAACAAAATCTACTACAAAATCGAAATAGTTAATTATTTAAGGAAGTATCATGGGAAAACCAAAAGAAGACGATGTGCCTAAAGAAGTTGAGGCTGCAGAAGTAAAAAGTAAATCCATCACTTATTCGCGAAATGCTTTACTCGCTCTGCAAGCATCTCCGCTTTCAAAAGTAAGACCTACAGAAATGGCGATGATTCCTGGGGTTACAATGCCAAGTTTGCGTGCCAAACTTTAATACAACGACGATAATGACAGGTAACGTTAACCATTCACTTTTTGAGATTTTTGATTTAACTCGAATGAAAACCGTTACCTTGTCTGTCGAAAAGAAGATCGGTGCTGGTAGCTTTGGTTCGGTTTACCATGTTAAATCTGACGAATATAAAACACCGCTCGTTTGTAAAGAGATCAACCTTCACGGGAAAAATGACTATGTGCATTATTCCCATTTCAATCTATTGCGTTGTACCTATCGCGAAATTAATTATTTGAAGCAACTGGGCCTTTTAGTTGGCTATCAGCATGACAAAGTAAATCACAAAATGCTGATTGTGATGAACTATTTACCCGGCATCGAAGAATTCGAAGTACCGCGCAAACTTAAGCGCCTGGCAGAATATGCGTCTTTTTGTGCGCTGAGAAATTTGCATCGTAAAGGTATTGCGCATATGGATCCCCATGAGGGAAATTTTCTCTTTGATGAAAAAAGTGAGCACGCAGAAGTCCTGGATTATGGTCTTGCACAAGATGCGCATCTT
>CAZCXZ010000056.1:0-9228 GCA_964502705.1 Uncultured Candidatus Berkiella sp.
ATAAATATATTCAATTATATCAAGATGAAGAGAAAAATTTTATTAAAACAAATTATCGAATGGGAAGATCAAGAAATTGTGGTATGGCCAAAGGATGAAACGAAACGCTATTTTCTAGCCGGTGGTGGTGCTGCTTCGGAATTTGAACCTATATGGGAAATGTTAATTAAAGAGTCCAAAGAAAGTACAAAAGCCATCAGGAATCAAACATTAAGTTCAACAAATGCCACCGTGATGTATTTAATTTCCGCAAAGAAAAATCTCTAATGATATTTCTTTACATTAAACCTCATAAAGGGTGGGGGGCAAAACACGCTTAACAGCCTAGCGAGGATACTTTCTCGCTCTAGGGATGAGCGGTATCGCTAAAGCTGCAGGTGCTGCGACTGGTAGTTGTGCGACTGGTGCTGGGATCGGCGCTGCCGCTGCTTGTAGAGCTGCCGCTTTTGCTTTAAGCAGTGCGTAAACACATAACGCTCCATTCGCAGCAAACGTTGCAAGCGACACAAATGCCAGAGTGTTGATACCGTCAAAATTTCGTTCTTTATGGATAATAGACGGTTCAATCGTGACAACTTCTTCTAGTTTTACTGTCTCTTCGAAGCACTCTTTAATGCCGTTCAGCTTAGACCAACATTCATTTTTCTCAAAAATATAGCATTTATCTCGTTTGGCAGTGCTTTGGATTTCGTCGCTGAATATGTATGTGGCAGTGAAATTTGCCGCTAATTTTTTGGCATATTGATAGGTAACATCACTGATGACGCCATGAACGTTTTTATCAATAAAACGATAAACTTTTCCATAAAGGTATTCGTGCAATTGTCTAAACATAAAATGGTTATGCCGATAACATAAAAGACGAATGTAGCACAAAAATGCGTTAATAAAATATCATGAAATGTATGAAACTTACAGATGATTATACTAATTCTAACTTAAAGTATAACCTTGGTTACTGATCCCTGATTTCACTTATCTTGTCTTAAAGTAATTGCCGATAAATATTAATAAAAGCTAGAATCAAAGGGTTAAAATAACATTAGGTGATTAAATGCAGGCGAAGATAATTAAGTGGGTATCTAATTTACTTAACAGAAAATCAAACACAGAAAAAGTGGTTTGCTTGAGATCAGAATATGAAAAGCTTTCTGATTATAAAAGCCAATATGCACAGAATCCAACGTTTGCACGTCTAGAAGAAAGTCTTAGTCAGCTCTATGCAAGCTTTGCAGGTTACAAAAAGCCCTCACGCATAACGTGCTGCTATCCAACGGATAAGCAGGCGCAACAGATTTTACAATTTGATATTCAAGATGTGCCCTTTTCTTTAATGAGTGGGTTAGAATTCTATAATGATCATTGGGCAAATGTCGAAGAAGTCAACTATTTGTTACCTCGAATAATGGAAGTTGTCGTAATGAAGGTTATTGCACATCTGAATCACGATGAGTTTTCTAGTATTCAATGGGCTATAACGAGTGGCGCATTTGTAGGCAATAGGCTCAACCCACTAAGTAAATGGCATAAAAGCAAACGAGATGTCAATGAGCAAGAAGCGATCATGAATTTTATCTATGCATTTATTGACTTCGTGCTTCATAATACCAAAGCGGTATATGAATTACTTGAGGCTTTGAGTGGTTCATTTAGTGGTTCCCAGTTACAAACGGATGGCACTATAGTCATCGGTTTCCCTTTAGATGCCAATAAAATATTGACTATGTGGGACAAGGTTGAACCTGAACTGCGAAAAAAGCAATTTCAGCATTATATGAATGAAGCATACACGCCGAGTGAAAATGGTGGTTCTTTTTGCACTATTTGCTTCAAAGGGATCGATATCACAAGTTGGGTAGTGTCCGATAAACATATTGTTGAGTTTGATTTGTGTGATGATGTGCATATTTCCAATATGATATTGAATGATGCAATAAGTAAGAATAGTAAAAAATAAGCAAAACGTATCAGGCTAGAAGCACCTGTCCTCTTATTTAGGAGGCAGGCGTTTGGTGACTATTTATTATTCAGCTTTGATCTTTTATCGATCGCATCTATTTCAGAGACATTGGCGATTTGATTGCCGTGAAACAATATTTTTAAGCGTTGGTTGGTATTTTTAAGTGAATATATTTCGCTTGCGCCTGATTTTGCTATGGAATTATGCTGTATGTCTAGTAATTTTAAAGTAGGTATTTTCGATATATTCTTAAAGATATTTTTACGGCAGATCAAAAAACGGAAGCAGTACGATCGGTTATTCATCAATTTAAAGCGAAAGTGTCAGAGGGGCATGCTTTTTCAAAACGAGAAGAGGCTTCGACGAATAAGGAAAACAAACCAGAAGCAGAAAATGCACATGACAGAAATGCTCACGATACAACGTTAACACCTATGCAAAGAATGCATGCAGAGCAACAAAGAGTGAAGGCCGATGAAACGCACAAAAGTTTAAATGAAAATCATGCTGTTTCACAGCCCAGCGAACATTCTAAACATAAATTGTAAAAGTCTGGACTAGAGATAGCACATTTTAAAGCAATCCTTTGCCATTTGAAGAGCCTCAGTTTGTCTTGTTTTGAGAGAGTTTCTTCTTATCATCCTCTGGGGTGGCTACCTTGTCATAGGTGACTTTGACACGCGTTTTGCCAACATCGACAAAATTTTCATGCAGCCATTTAGCATCGCTTGGTTTCATTCTAATACATCCATGGCTTGCATTATAATTTGGCACGGCATTAGAACCATGTAGCGCAAATCCTTGGTGAAAAAACATGCAATAAGGCATAGGTGCTCCACCTTTGCCAACCGGGAAGATTTTTGATTTACATTTGGCGCCTCTTTTTTCGTATATCTTAAAAGTACCGGTTGCGGTTTTGCATTTTTTATCAATATCAGGACAGTAACTTTTTCCACCAGATACAGGTCCCGAATTAACAAGCTGTCCTTGTCCGTCATAAGCTGCCCATGTACCATGGCTTAAATTGACGTTAATAATATTACTGTCAGTGACTTTTTCAGGAGGCGCTTGAAAAACAAACTTAGGCTCTTTAACTGCTTTTCTGGCATTTCTGTTCCACCCATTACGACCATTTGGGCGGTAATAGATTTGTTGGCACACATTGGTGTAAGGATCACATACCCATCGAACACGCATTTCGTTATAGTAGCCCCTGTCGTTATAACCATAGCTATCTTCGTCGTCGTAATAAGCCTGGGCTGTAAGACTAAATAGTGTCGCGGATATTCCTATCAGTAAAGCTATATATTTATTCAAAGCAAACCCCACGTTCATACGTAAACTCTTACATAGACAGGGTTAAATAAATAAAAGTTCCCTAAAAGGTGATAGGAAGGGTGGATGCTTATCCAAGTAAATCAGAAGACGAGAGGGCGTAATGAATACGCCCTCGGATGATTTCTCTATCGCTTCATTTTAGGTATATTTGAAGCAGAGTAGTCTACTACAGGTTTTGGCGTAATCAACAAACTCCAATCTCGTTGTCGTTCAAGTGTTAATTGTGGCGTTATTGGATTTTGTGTTTGACGGCGCTGTTCGACAATGCATTTACAATCCGCAACGATTTCCTTTTTGAAGGTTTTTATTTCGTTATATAGTGCTTCTAAACAGCTTTTTTCTAAAATCCCATTAGAAAATTGACGCTGAATTGATTCAATGGCATTTTGAAAATCGTCAATTTCAGATAAATGAAATGTATCACCATCAAAGGGTTGTGTCGCAAGAATTTCCCTTTTCACACGACTTAAATAAGAAAGCATATCTTTGGTTTTCTTTTTAAATACCGCTTTATCTGTTAAATAATCTTTAGGAGGTTCAGTGATGGTGGCGGTGGTGGTAGTTAGTGCTTTGTAGATCTGCTTACACCAATAAACAAGCACCGCACCCAATGCAATATTTTCACTTAAATGTTCAAAAGGCCGAGCTGGAATATTGGGAGTTAACACGGCCGAGGAATGATTCCCTTCACAAGCAACCGAAGGCTTGCCGTAATAAGTGATGGGTCGACAAGAACTAAGATTATAATTGTCACCTGGACTTTGAAAATAGTTATCATGTGGGAATACGAATCCCTGAAATTGATCGGTGTGGCAATGTAAAAAAGGTGTTTGATTCATTTCATTAATCAGAGGCACGCAATCAGCATATAATCTTTTTTGTTCAGTTTGGCCATTATCAAGCACATGTACAGTCATCTGATCTTGTTGAGCGTTGATTCGGGTTGTCAATCGACCAGGTGGTGAAGACTGTGTTATTGGTTCTTGAATGGGAGAAAGTAGTTTACCTGCAATATTATATTCTACAGGCGCTAATCTTTGTCCATTTCCTGTGAAATGCTTTGTAGAAGGCAATAGTTTTGTTGCGTCATATTCCATGGTAAAAGCGGGGGTGCTCGCTTTTTGCACAACGTACTTTCTCACGTGCTTGGATTGTTGAATTGATTGAGCATCAAGAAACTCAACCAAATCATCTAATGTTGCTTTTTCATAAGGCGTTTGTTTTTCTTTACCTAGCTTGGCAACACTTTCTTTTAAAATCACAAGTTCTTTTTGAATTGTGGAGCTTGGTTTCGTAGCTATCACCTCACGTGCTTTAGTTAGAGCGCCTTTAACCATGTCATGCACGTTTGCTTCAAGAGGTTTCCCTTTTAACCGAATAATTTGCTTCTGATTACTGCCAATGACCCCGATTGCGGAATGATGAAATGTGAAATAAATATCGGGTGACTGGACGTTTCCATTAAGCGTGGTGGTGATTTTGAAAGCATTTAATTGATCTGGTTTTTGTGCCACAACCAATGAGTGAACATTAGCGGGATATTGTATTTCATGAATATACTTAAATACTTTGTCAAATTCAGCAAGGCTATTAATAATCAGCCGTTCGCCAGCTAATCGTGCATCGAGTTTTTGTATGGAATGATCATCTCCAATGCCGATTGTAAATATTTTGGGAACTTTAACACCCTGTTTTTCAAATTGTTGTTGGGCATTTAAAATATCGTTAATTGCTGCGCTCGCATTGGGTGTGCCATCAGCCCCGTCGGTCAACAAAAGAACGGCGGTGTTGTCACCTTGTGTCGCTGATTTTAATAATTCATTAAATTCAAAATTCAATGCTTTATAAAGGTAGGTGTTGCCTTTGGGTTTTAAGCTTTTAACAAAGGTAGTTATCGCTTTTAAATCACCTGCTGAAAATGTTTTTCTTGGGCCGATATTATCGTCAAAAAAAAGAATACTAACTTCAGCACTGGGTTCCAATCTTTCAATAAAGGTTAATATGTTATTGGTTAGCACATCGAAAATACTGTTCATGCTGCCGCTGCGATCAATGATGATTGATACTTTAGTTCTTTTATAAACATGTTGACTGGTATCTAAATATAATGGTGTTGCAATGGGACCTTCTTCAGTTTGGAAAATTCGCCATAGTACATTGCTGTGCAATTCTTGACGAAGATAGTCTAATAATTGTGCTTTATGAATGACAAGGTTACCACTTTGTGAACGACTAAGTGCCGGCATCGAAACAACGTTGCTTCTGATCGCAAGCTCAGGAACAAATAAATCTTGCCATAACTGACGAAAATTAAAAAACATCCGTACTGCTTTATGCTCATCAATGCGCATACCAAAATTCTGTTTAACAATGTCTTGATAGTTTATCGCTTCTTGTGAATCGGCAAGGCTATCTCTTGAGATGGATTCCTTGTTTGCCCAGAGAGCTTTCAATGCTTCTCTGCTATGGTTGCTGAGATCTGCTACGAGCGCATTTAATGCATCAGTCCATACTGAGATGGTTCTTTTATTGGTTGTTGGCTTAGAATAAAGTATGCCATCGATTATTTCAGACCCTTTTTGTTCATTAAAGAGTTCATCAGGGTTTAAAGCAATATCAGCAAATCGTTCCTGCCCTAAAAGCCCTTTAAAATGTGACAAGGCTTCTGGAACGGTCTCTTGTAGTGGGGCGACTTCGACAGAGTAGGGCAGAACGCTAGAAACATCGCTAAGTGCATTTTCCATTTGCGCGCGAAGTATCTGATAATTTTCTGGTGCAGTTTTGATAGCAAGATGATGATCAGTCACTTCAAGTTCGTATTCAATCTTTAATTGGCCTAATAAGCTATCAATTAAGGCATACCAATCAATATTATTCACTTTCGACACTTTTATCTCCCGACAACCTACCTGGTAAATAAAATATTTGCTAGCGAGTGAGGATACCCGTAAGTGCCAAGGAGTAAAAGATCTTGCTATAAAATATGCAAATATTAGAAAGGTGCCCAGCCTATCTTAACTGTGGCAATGAGCGGTGATAAGTGATGTGTTTGGCACTAGTACGCGTTTTCATTTGACAAAGGCCGATTGTTAGCGCCATTGTGATTAGATAGGTGTTTAATAAGATACGTGGATCTGCAATTGGCATTATAGTCAGTATGTATTTGTAGGTGAGAAATGTCTAAAAGAAAGCGCTATTCCAACGCAAACTTGCGTCAACAACCGTCAGTTAAGCCAAAAAAATACTTTGTCAGTTATTGCATCATGGATGGTGGTCTTGGGTTTGGACACGCAAGCCTTGTGCTTTCAGAGGTTGATGTGAACAATCCTAATGCAAATGTAAAAGTTGACGCTGCATATGGCTTTTATAGCTTGTCTAAAACAGTTGTAGCTAAGGTTTTTGGTTTTGACCCTGTGAGCGTTGGGCAAATCAAAAAAGAAGATTTACGTTATTTTGTAATGCCAGATGCAAACTACGTTTATAATTTTGAACTCACTGAAACACAAATGAATGCATTAAAAGCAAAATTAGAAGCCAGAATGAAATTATATAATCAACTTATTCCTACTGCTAAAAGGATAATGAAATCAAAGGGCGAGAAAGGTAACGTAACAGACATGCAGGCGCTTAGTTATATTAAAGAACACCAGCAAGATTTTCCTGAAATTGAAATTCTTAAGCCTTCAGATTTTAAACCTTATCAAGTACTCAAAAATAACTGTGTCATACAGGCGCAAACGATTTTGTCTGATATAGGGCTTGAATGTAAGGATGAATTGGCCAAAGCCACACAACAGAAATTTTTATCGAATAAAGATAATAAAACACAAGATATGAAAAAGGTTCATATGACCGCAGTAGGTGGCACAACGAAAACCTTTTTTGAGCCTTTTTCTACATTTTCCTTTAACCCCGTGCATTTGCTAAGAAACCTAATCAACAAGCATAAGGGGACGCTGCCCAAGGGCAAGAATGTCGAATATAAGAAGTGGCAAACAACTCAAAAGGATATTGAAAATGCAAAAGAAAAATATTTAAAAATTGAACACCCTAATTTATTTGCTTTAGGAAAGAAGCTGCAAAAGAAATATAAGGCGAATTCTTTAGATGTACTCCTAGAAGCCATTTCGGCACGTAACCTGAAAAGTAAAGAACAAGATTTAAAAGAAGCCAATGAAGTTCTTCAAAAATGGCAGTCGATAGATAAAAATGAATTAATGAAAAAAAATTATTTACACGTCGAAGCTGAAGCATATTGGACGAAACGTTTTGAATACATCGATAAAAATGGCCAACAATGCGATCTTTGGTCACATGTTTCTACTCGTCAATCTGAGCTAACCAATAGCTATAGTGAGCTTATAAAATCGCTACAGAAGCGGATACGCGAGATTATTCCAAATGCGAACGATAATGAAATGCTTATTAATTTTCTAGATGCAGCCAATTTAGCATTATCACAAGTTAATATGAATTATCAAAAGATAGAAAATATATTGGAAAATGTCTTGGCATATCATGATGATGTGTTGAAAGATGAACTAAAGCAAGATCTTTTAAGCAAAGACGAGCGAAGCAGTTTTAAAAGGGATTTAATCTCTATTCGATCACAGCTTCTAAATGATTTTCCACAACATCGGATTGTAAAATATAAGTCAGATATATAAGGTTTTGCTTGATACTATAGCAACGAAGGCCTTGCAATATTTTGCTTTGAAGGTTAACTTGTCAAAAATATTTCATTGTCACATCAAGTAAACATGTTTCGAGGGTATTCATGTCTTTAGCAGGTACTGCGGGGTCGAAAATAGCCTCGTCTTCAAATTCCATATCAGAGCAAATACAAGCTTTAATCGCGCAAAAGAATTTAAACGCTCTATATCAACTGATTAAAGGCTGCCAGCATAGGGCACTTGCTTCGAAAATTTATGAGCAGCTATTCGATAAAGCGTTACCAAGATGTTGGATTGCCTTTTTGCAAAATGCGCACTTAAATGCCATTTTAGGCCCAAAAGAATTAATCTCAATTGCTCATAAAGCAAATCTTGCTATTTGTGATGATAACCAAGATGAAATGCATAAAAAATTCTTTCATTATGTTTTAGTTGCTATAGCTCGAAATTCAGCATGGTGTCGAATGCTAAGTTATCGGTTCTTTTTAGATTATGTCGCTAATAGTAAGCCCTTACTTGAACATGTTATTTTTGACATGGAATTTATGACACATCTTGATTATGTGCATATGAAGATGCTTTTTGATTTAATAGTTTCGAGCCGAGAGCAAGAAATAGTATTAGAGTACCTCGATGAGTTACTAGAGGGAAATTCACCTTTATATGCATGGGCGCTAGAATGTGTTCAGTATATGTTTATTCATAGCCCCTCGCTGAATATAAAATTACAAAAATTGGGGTATGATACGACCATCAGTAAGTTAAAAAGTGCGTTCTTGCAGAATAAGTTTTTTGCCCTAGAGATATTAAAAGATCCAAGTTTATATGCATTTTTTGGCCTCGATCCTCAAAGAGCACACCAGCATCCGTTGCTTGACAGCGCTGATTATCAAGAAATTATTGCTCATTTAGGTCGAGTAGAGCCGATGCTTGCTTATAGTTATACATTGCAGAGTGCAGCTTCTGTTAGCCAAGAAGGTGATGCATCAGTATTGTGCTTGTCTGAAGCCATGGTAATAATGTCATTTAATGAAAAAGGTAATGATGTGAATGTGACGGGCGGCCCTAAACTACCTCCGAAGCCTTCAGTACTTACTAAGTTAAAGCACACTAAATTTTAGTTAGATTAAAATGAAGCCAGGGAGTTTATCCGCTAGGCAGTTTTAAGAAAACATATACCGTTTTCTCTTTTGTGCGGTTTTGCTCTTATCGGCTTCTTGCTCCTCGCCTTCAAAAATAGCATCTAATTTCTGCTGC
>CAZCXZ010000056.1:9238-21773 GCA_964502705.1 Uncultured Candidatus Berkiella sp.
ATCAGACAAATCATTAAGGAATTCATTAATTAATTCCTCACTTAACCCTTGTTTAACAACGATTCTGGCACACTTTTGTTCGTCACCAAGATAGGGGTTTTTAAATGTGGGTAAATGCCAATGGCGTTCTCTCAGATAGATTGCTAGTCGCTCTAAGATTTGATTGTCCTGATCGTCATTTAGGGTGAAAATACTTCCTGGTACGGCGGGTAGATGATTGGGGGTAATAAAGTGAAAGTGCTTGAGAGCCACCATGCCTTCGTGAAGTGTGGCTGAACGTTTAAACAAATCATTGATAATGTTCTGATAACCATCAAAACCCAATGTTTGTATATTATAACATTGGGCGGCAACTTGAGAGGCTGAATGTGAAAATTGCAAAGGGTAACGTTTAAACGTTCTTCCTAAATAACTGTTCTCATGCATCAGTTCTTTAATGCAGTATTCATCTGCAATACATAACCAACCCAGGCTAGGGTAAACCAAACCAAACTTGTGACTGGACACATTGATCGACATAACGTGTGAAAGTGTGAAATCCCAAATCAAATCAGGATAATAAAATGGCGCAACAAAACCGCCACTTGCTGCATCCACATGGATGGGGATAAAACCCCCTGTTTTATGATGATAATCTGATAGTGCTTGATTAATACTTTGAACATTATCCATAAATAAAGTAAGCGTTGACCCCAGTGTGCAGCAAACGCCAATCGTTTTATCATCGATAATGTTTTCAATTGCTTGATGGTCTAATTCATAGCGCCCCTTAACAAAGGGCAGAACTCTAAGTTCAATATCTAAGGCTTTGGCGGCAACATTAAATGATACATGACTGGTTGGACCAACAATCACATTCAAAGGTTTGTCGATTTTAGTATGATTGGATAGCCAATGGTGTTTGAAAAATAAAAGTACTAAAAAAATTGCTTCAGATGAACCAGAGGTAGTTAAGGTGGAATAATTCTGATTCGTTTTGGCATGAAAAAGATTGAGTAAAAAGTGTCCACAGATTTGAACCATTTTTGTTAATTCGGGGTAAGCAACACTATCAACAGCATTGATTGGTGCAAAGCGTTCAAAAATTGCTTTAGCTTTGTCATCCATTTTGGTGGTAGAGAAAGTTCCTAGATTTTTCGATGACCGCAAACTGGCATCGAAATGTTCCAATTCGTATGGGAGGCTGAAATGAGCATTAGCAGCTGAATCAGACATAAGTTATCATGGCACCAATAAAAGCAACTAAGGCACACGCTGCAATCCCTATTTTGTAAAGTTTACCTAATGGATAACGAGATGTTATGTAATGAAAAGGGTGTTCTGCAATAAGCTTTTTTAACATCACTTTCGATACAGACACTTTGGTATTTGAGAAACCGTTTTCATGAATGGTAATATCCGGATCAATATTGACCTCTATAAAAAAACCTCGCGATTTTGCAATAGGTGTTCCAATATTTTCACAGAGCACATCGAAACCCGCTAAGTTCAGGTCAAGCGCTGCAGCTGCGCGACTTGCCAGTTCAGCATTTTCCTTACAAATAATATCAGGTTTGTAAGAATAGAAAGTGCCACCAAAAGTTGAATTACAGATATAGCGAATAGGAATAACCTGTCCTTTTTCTGGAACAGATTTAAGCGTGATCCCCATATCTTGAAAAATGGTTCTGGTTTCTTCATTGATCCGGATGGGCCCTGTTGGAATGGTTTCTTTTAATTTTTTGCGAATAATGTTTTGTTCTCTGATCAAACTGCGGATTGATTTAATGCCATCACCAACTACATGCGCAGGGATGCGTTCAACAACGCCAATCACTTTGCCATAAAAAACGAGCACGCGATAGGAGCGTAATCCTGGATGATATTCTTCTACGCTAATAAGATTTTCATCACTGGTAGTTTCTTTTAAGTAAGCGAGTAAGCCTTCTGGGCTTTTTATATTGCAAACCACATCACGACCACAGGCACTACTTAAACAAGGTTTGGCAACCACGGGATAATTTAGATCAGCAATTTGATTATTGTTTTCAACGAATTCGTTGAGCTTTATCACGGTCGCTTTGGGAACAGGAATGCCAGCTGCTTCCAGGATTTTGTTGGTAACATATTTATTCATGCCAATCGAAACACTGGAAATACTGTTAAAAGGAGTGAACCCACCTCTAAAATGGTAATGTCGCTTGCCTAATGAAATGGTAAACCCCGCCATTTCATCCACTAGCTGTAGTGACCCGAACCCTAATTCAAGGGCGGCGTTATAATACACTTTGGTTATATTGTGCATATGTGCAAACCATTCATTCTTCTCTGTTAAGTTTATCAGAAAATCGATAAACTTTTATTTCAGTAATAAATATGAACAGTAATGATAATGCGATCAGTTGAATAATAGGGGGCCAATTGTATTATCTTGTACTAAATTTAAAGCAGGATGTGTAAATATACTAAGTGTAATTGTGAATGGTTTACTATTTGTTCGTTTGTTTCTACTTCTTATGTTTGAAATGAATAGTGGATATTCAAAGTAGTTTTTAAAGACACCAAAATAAAATTGATTTTTTTATTTATAGAATAACGCCTTTTCAAAATTGCAAAGAATTTCTCATTAACATAAATATAAGAACGATTGAATATTATATAGATCAAAAGCGCGTAATCGGATAATATAAATCAGAATCGTCAATTAAACAAATCTACAAAAAGGAACACGACAATTTGAGCGCCACGCCCAGTCCGACTATTCTATCGGTCACCAACCTTAATAAAACCTACGCAGGCGGATTGCACGCGTTAAAGAATATTCAATTGGATATTAAAAAGGGTGAGATTTTTGCGTTGTTAGGTCCCAATGGAGCAGGCAAAACCACGCTAATTAGTATGATTTGCGGCATCGTAAACCTTACCAGTGGTAAAGTGTTGGTTAACAATCATGACATTATTTCAGACTACCGCATCACTCGCGCCATGATAGGATTAGTGCCACAAGAGTTAGCAACCGAAGCCTTTGAAACAGTGTGGGATACGGTTAATCATAGCAGAGGGCTGTTTGGTAAATCTAAAAATCCCGTTTATATAGAAAAATTGTTAAAATCCTTATTTTTATGGGAAAAGCGTAAAGATAAAATTATGATGCTCTCAGGCGGCATGAAACGCAGATTGATGATTGCCAAAGCGTTATCCCATGAACCTGAAGTCCTCTTTTTAGATGAGCCAACGGCAGGTGTCGATGTTGAGCTACGTAAAACGCTGTGGGAACTCGTTCATCAACTAAGAGCGTCGGGTGTGACCATTATTCTAACCACGCATTATATTGATGAAGCAGAGGAAATGGCTGATCGAATAGGGATTATCCATAAAGGTGAAATTGTACTGGTTGACGAAAAAAAGCAATTGATGAAAAAGCTGGGCACTAAATGTCTTCAGCTACACTTAAAAAACCCACTCATGCAGATACCTGAAAAACTGTCGGAATTTAATCTAAAACTCAACGATGAAGGGATGACACTGGTTTTTACCTTCGATTCACAACGAGAAGACAATCGCGTCGTTGAATTTCTGGAACAATTAAAAGAGCATGATATTTATTTTCATGATTTAAGCACCACGCAAACCTCATTAGAAGAAATATTTGTGCAAATAACGAGTCAAGTATGAGCTATAGAAGCATTGTTTCCATTTATAAATTTGAAATGGCCAGAACCTTAAGAACGATTGGGCAAAGTGTTGCCGCTCCTGTTTTATTAACGGTTTTGTACTTTATTGTCTTTGGTTCTGCTTTGGGTAATCAAATTGCAGATATCGATGGTATTGCTTATGGTGCTTATATTGTGCCAGGTCTGATGATGTTAACCGTTTTATCAGAAAGTGTTTCCAATGCGGCATTCGGAATTTATTTCCCTCGTTTTACCGGGACCATTTATGAAGTGTTGTCTGCTCCTATTTCATATATTGAAATTGTTCTTGGCTATGTGGGAGCTGCTGCAACTAAGTCAGTTATGATAGGTCTTATTATATTATTCACTGCCAGCTTCTTTGTTGAAATCAACATTAAGCATCCTTTTTACATGTTGGGATTTCTAGCGTTAACCGCCATCTCATTTAGCTTGTTAGGCTTTATTGTCGGGGTATGGGCCGATGGCTTTCAGAAATTACAAGCGATACCTTTATTGGTGATTATGCCGTTATCGTTTTTGGGAGGGAGTTTTTACTCGATTAAAATGCTGCCACCCTTTTGGCAAAAAGTGTCATTAGTGAATCCCGTGGTTTACTTAATCAGTGGTTTTCGGTGGAGCTTCTACGGTTCATCAGACTTAAACATAGAAATTAGCTTGTTAATGATAGGATTATTTTTAGCGGTGTGCTTAAGTATTATCTATTGGATTTTTAAAACGGGATATCGATTAAAAGCGTAAACAAATTAGCGAAATCCTTTTGGTTATCCCAAAAGGCATTTTAAGTATAAATCGACACGAAATACAGCAAAAGTCATGTGAAAGTAGTTGAATGAAGAGAAATTGCCGTGTTAAGGTGCTCACCTGATTTTAGGTATGCAGGTAACGCGCGATGTCAGGTCATGTAAGCACACGAAAAGCCATTATCAAAATAAAACCATCAGAAGCACAATCAAAACTGACAGTTCCAAGGCCACCTCCTCGCGAACTTCTTTGGGCCGCAGAGTTAGGCGATGTCGCTAAAATACGTGATTTACTCGCTGCAAACGTCGATGTGTCGAATCGTGATCAATTTGGATCAAATGCTTTACACCTTGCTGTTCGAAATCGTCATATAGATTGTATTCAGCCATTGGTGAACGGTGGCATAGATATTAATAGTCGTGAACTAGCAACCAACAACACCGCATTACATCTAGCCGCAATTTTCGGTAGAACAGCAATTATCGAAAAATTACTTGAGTTAGGCGCTGATGTAAGTTTAACAGAGACATTAGGCTTAACAGCACTTCACATGGCATTCAATTGTCGTAAAAAAATGGATATCTTGCCATTACTCAAGGCGGGTGCTGATGTTAATGCTAAAATGCACTCAGGTAATACAGTGCTACATATCGCTGCAATCGATGGAGATATCAGCCTTTTACCATTATTACTCGCATCAGGTGCGGACACTACTATTAAAAATGATGCTGGCCATATTCCTCTTTTTTGTGCCGCTATTAAGAATCATTCACATTTTATTCGAGCACTTGCTGCCCATGGCGACGCGATGGCAAGTAAAATACTGGCTGAACTTGAAGAAGATATTGTCAAGGCGACTCAACCTGATAATTCTCTTTGGGGTAGGGTTAAAAGTTATGCTCGAAAACTCACCAATAGGGTGCCACCAGTAGTAAAAGAAGGCGGTGTTTTGCTGGGTCAAATAGGTATATTTGCTGCTATTCCCTATCTATTGGATGCGCCGTTTGAGACATTATGCGTATTAGCGGGGGCAGCTTGTATCAACAACGTGATCGAATTGATTGCGAATGACGCTTCTATCAGAAAGGGAATATTGGACCCTAAGGGAGAAAGGGATACTCAAACCGTGGTTGACCCCAACCATGAAAAAATGGCAAGAGACTATGTTAAAGATTTTTCAAATAAACTTGGATTGGCAGATATTGAACTAGTTATAGATGACTCAACACGTCTTTTAGATAATGCTGCTGCAATACCGCTAGCAGGAAAAGTGTTTTATAATAAAAGCCTCTTTCGTAGTGAAGCGAAAGTTCTTCAAAGCAGAGGAGTGCTCGCTCATGAACTTTCGCATTTGAAGCTAGATAAGCCTTGGTCTAAGCTTGGTATGAAATTATCTCAAAACCTAGTGATGGTAACTAACCTAAAAGCTATTCAGCAATTATTTCTAGGTAGTCTATTCGTTTCATTGAGTCCATGGCGCATACCCTTTGTCTCTCAATATTTTAGCATCCAAGCTAGTCTGTTGCGGCAATTACTCTATTCTGTTGGACTAAGTGCTATGTCAAAATTTTTAACGCTTAGTAGAGCACGAGATGAAGAAAATTTAGCAGATAAAGGCGCTGTTGAATTAACGTGTGACAACGCACAAGAAGAATTCCTAACAGATAATCTTTTGTGTATTAGAGCTCGAATTGCATCGATGAACGGTGCTAAAATAAATCCGCAATGGCTGCATGATGGCTGGGAAATGCATAAGCCTGCTCAAACCTTCTTAGGCTGGTTATCGATAGATCATCCACCTACGTTAGACAGAATCAGAAATATGCGTGAGATTGCCTTGCAACAAGTAGCAGGTAAATCGAGACGTCTACAAAACAATTAACAGTGCTATCATCAACATCAAAAAACCCCGTGCCTATCAAGATAAGCACGGGATTTTTCAAATCATGAATGCTATTTGATTATCTTTCACTGCAAGGTGAGCATGGAACATCACAAGCTCTCACATAGGTTCTTTCACAATAATTCCATTTAGGGCAGCTAGGACATGTTGCTTCACGATCACAGCATTTAGGAATGCGCACTTCTTTGCAAGGGTTACAAAACCGTTCTGATTTGGCGCGTACACAGTCATAGGAAGCTTCCATCGCAAATGCGCTAGATGCAAAAACGGCCCCAGTTAAGATAAGTGCTTTTGATACTATATTCATGTTGTCCACCTTTGTTGTTTCAAATGATATGAAATGAAAACAATCATAAGCCAATTTGCAAAATAAATTGGCTTTATGCAGGATGGATATTTAGTATTTTCAGAAAAAAAAGTTCAATGAGACAGAGATATGCACTAGTTTACTGATATAATTGGCAGGTGCCATAATAGCTTTATAGCTTACAATAGATTAAAAAAGCTGAGATAACCTATGATAACGCAAACCTTCACGACATCCATTCAAGATGTGATCAATAAAGCACAGCAACAATTAAGTGCTCACTTTCAGACCCAACTCTTACTTGAAAATGTCTCTCAACTCAGCGAGCCCGATAGGCGCAATGTGATATTAAGGCTTCATGTTGGTAGCACCCATGACAAGATCCCAACATCCTTTATTATTAAAAAAACCACACTTGAATTGCGAGGTGAATCTGAACAGGAGCAAATGAGTCGATTTGCTCGCGATTGGGCGGGTATTGAATTCTTATCACAACTTGGCTCTTCACATGCTCCGCATTTTTATGGTGGAGATATTGCACAGCAATTTATTATCATTGAAGATCTTGGTGAGCCGCATCATAGCCTGGTTGGTCCTTTAACACGCAAAGCAACGTCAAGTAATGTCAACGATGCTATGTTAGCACTCCAGCGCTATTCGCAACGTGTAGGCCAGATGCATGCCGATACGTTGGGCCAGTCGAAAAAGTTTGAAGCCATTTTACACAAGATCTACCCTCATACCTTGAGATTGCATTTATTAAATGAGAAAGCGATTAGCGATGTTGCCACATGTATTAAGCGGCATGTAGGAATTGACACAAGTGAATTACACCAAGAATTAGAAGATATCCACAGCATATTAAGCACAAGTAATTTTAACGTATTGTTACATGGTGACATTTGTCCTGATAATGTGTATTTTCAATCATCAGACATGAAAATGATTGATTTCGAATACGGCGATATGGGACATGCGTTAATTGATGGGGTCTATTTGCGCATGAGTATGCCAAGTTGCTGGTGTTCCAAGACGCTTCCTATAAACATTGTCACTAAAATGGAGAGTATTTATCGCGCTGAGTTAAAGAAAAAAATTTCTGCAGCGGCAGATATGCGTTTTGATAAAGCCATGGTTTATGCCTGTGCTTTTTGGGCTATCCGGGTGATCAATTGGCATGTCGATGAGCTTATGGAGCATGACAATATTTGCCCAAGTGGGCCGGTCGAGAGTGATTCAATGTGGGTTCCAGAGGAAAATGCATTTCGTCCACGCATTTTTTCTCGATTAGGCGCTTTTATTGATATTGCAAATCAGCATCAGCAGCTGCCAGCGTTTACACGAGCAGTCAATACACTGTTAGTACATTTACAGAACAAGTGGCCAGAGACACGTTTAATGGATCACTTCCCGGTGTTTCGATAAGCGGTCTAATCAGCGCTACAGTCATTTATAGTTTTGCTTTAGAGGAAACACCAGGCTGCTGATGTGTGTAATGTTCGATAGCTAATCTGCCACGCATCAGTGTTTTATTTACTTCGGCTCCAAGTTCCCGATATTTTTGTGTTAATGCAGGCATCTTTTTTTCCATGTCAGAGTTAATGTGTTTAATGGTTTCTACCATTTTTTTGTTTTCTTTATTATCCTCAATGGCTTTAATTTTTCTCGTATTCAGTTTAATGTTACGATCTGTATTTTTATAGTCGGAGGTTGCAGGGTTGTTTTCAGATCTTTGTCTTACAATGTTTTCTAAGATAACATAACCACTTTGTGCAGCGAAAAATCGAGATAACGCAACATCCTTATCAGGGTGAAGTGCCTTAAAGTCGGCTAGTATTCGATTGAATTCAGGATGCTTTGCTAAGCGCGCTCCAACTGCATTGTAAAAATCATCAAATTCTTTTCCTTTTTTTGTTAATATGTCAAATTTAGTGTCTAAATCATCGCTAAAATGTATGCCCTTTAAATCCATTTTAATGGTGAATGGCACGTTATCCTTGATTGCGTCAATTTTGTAAAACAGTCTTCCTTGAATCAAGGCATCTGCCTTTGGATCAACATAATTAGTAAGTGCTTCTACGCCATAATGACCTACTACGGCACTTAAATGCTGTATAAAGCGTTCAACCATAATATCAGGGATTTCTTCTCTTAAATCTGGAATACCTAACATAATCTATCTCCTATTTCTTTAGAAAATAGACAGAGCCTGGCAATATAAAGTTCCCAATCCGTGGACATGCAATCATGCCGTACCGGATGTTAATCAGAGATTGTTTGCAGTTTTATTAATAGCTGGGAAATTCTTTCTCCAGATTCCACCGCTGCTTCCATGGTGCCAATTTCATCTAAAATGGTTGCGTGCTCACCAACAAAAAATAATCGATCATGAATGGGCGCGAATAGTGCTTTAATGGATGTTTCGTGATAATGAATTCGCTTATCGATTTCATGGCCTTCAGAGGTGTCAAATGCTGAATAGGATCCGAGTGCATAAGGATCATTTACCCAAGACTTCGCTACGGGTGCCTGATATTCACTGTAATTCGTGTCGCTCGCTTCGACGACGGGTAATGAATTTAATGTGGCACCTAAGAAACCGGTCTTAACGATTTGCAGACTGCTATCATAAGACGCCTTGTCATGCACTAAATTCCCGTCATCATGAATATAATAGAGATTAAGCAATTTTAGGTCATCATTAAAAAATGCACCCATGTTGGAAGTTGCAACCCAATGACCCGAAGGCCCATGTTGTTTGATAGGCATCAGAATTTTCGCATTTGTGCCATAAGGAATGGATTGGATGCGCATTAGTCGTTGCTCATCGATGATGCGTGAATCAAATTTGATATTTTTGTAAACAGTGCATGGAATGGATAAAACGAGCTTATTGCAAATAACGATTTCGCCGTCGGCAAATATCAGTACATATTGATTGTGCTCATCCATTTTTACTTCTGTCAGTACTTTTTTCAAATGAAGCCGTTGGCCAAGCGCTTTTGCTAAACGAATAGGAAGCGAGGCGTTGCCTGCTTTTAAAGATATCCGATGTAAGGTAGGATTTTCATCAGATATAACATGTGCAGCAGATAATCCACCTGATAGCATATGCTGCAACGTGTTTATGTTATGAATATTGTTCGACAATTTAGAGAGCGGTAAGCCTTCATAAGCATTCATAATAAAGGAGATAAAAGACTTCTGCGTATGTGTTAGCTGCAAACTATCGACAACGGCTTGCATTGTATGGTGTGCTTTGGCCAATTGGTTGATGCTTTGTTGAATATTCGGATTTGCGGTAACAATGTCTGTAATGAGCTGATTTCTGTCATAAAACCGTTCACCATCATAAAATACACCTTTAAAAGGAATGTCATCTTCCTTTAACGGTAGCTGTAATTCATTTATTAACCCAATAATGTGTGACGCACTGCCGCCATCGCTAATATTTTGTGCACCTAATTCAGCATGGGATAAACCACCATCGATATTTTTAACTAAAACCGTTTGTACACGGCCACCTACGCGAGCGCGCGCTTCATAAATATCAACATCAATATCGTTTTGTTGTAATCGATAAGCAGTGGTTAATCCAGCAAGTCCTGCACCAATAACGACGGTTTTAGCTGAAGCCGTGAGTGAATTCATTATAGCCACCATCAGGGTTAAAAAAAGGAAGTACTGTCTGTTTCGCATTTATTTGAAATTTCCAATACGCTGCCCTCGGTATGGGTATTGAGGTTCTGAAGTATAGCTCTCTGCAGGGCGTTGTGAATGCAACTGACGCGCATGTTGAATGGGTGGCCTTCTCTCGTCATAATAAGGATGTGCGCTTTGGGTTTCTCTAGTGCGCTGATCACGTTCAGCTCGATATTCAAGTTCTTGTGAGAGTTCACGAATTCTTTGGTTCAATCGAGCTACTTGCTCATCAACAGTTCGCCTATCAATTTCGTTTCGTTCAACAATACCTTCATACATTGTAACTTCACTACGAAGTTCTTGCTGTCTTTCTTGCAACGTTCTATTTTGCGCTTGTAAATATTGTATCGTTTGCGTGTCACGATTCACTCTTTGTGAATAATCTGACTCTAACTGCTCGAATTGCAATTTTAATTTATTATATAAGTCTTCAAATTTCTGTGATTGGGCTACGAAAAATTTAGCCTTGTCGCATAATATTTTTTCTTGCGCAAGATGAGTTTTTAATTGTTCCTCTAAACTCTTATATGCGACCTTCTTGGTTTCCAGCGCAGTAGAATCTTGCTCATTGCTGCGTAACAGTGCTTCGACGACCTGCTTCGATTCTGCAGCTTTGGCCCTAATGACCTCACTTTGTTTCATTAATTCCTTGGTTAGTTTTTCCTTTTCTTGCGTTAAGGCGGTGCAAGTTGCTTGCAGTTTGGCTATTTCTTTGGTCAAGCCATCATTTTTTTCGGTGAGCAATGTTACATCGGCTTCTAAACGTAACATTGCAGATTGTAATGATTCAAACCGCACGCGATTAACACCTAGCTGTTCAAGCGGGTTAGTGCCTTGTGAGGGTCCACCTTGCTTTGCTGCTTGGCTTGCTCTTTTTAATTCGGCATTTTCTTTGGTTAAGTGTTCAATGGTAAGTTGAACTTCAAGGTCCTCGATTGCTTTTTTAAATCGACTGAGTTGAGAATGATACTTGTTTTTTTCCTTTTTTATCCAAGCAGCCTGTGATTTTTTGTCTAATTGTGCTGAAGGAATAAATTCGCTGTTATCAGATTGAAATTGATCGCGTTCTGCTTTTAATCTTTGGATTTGTTCGGCAAGCGTTTCATTTGATTTGAGTTTGCTTAATTGATTTACGCGTGTTCGCTTTTTAGTGGCAGGCCGTGTTTTGGCGTCGGCGGTGCTTGCAACGGCGGTGCTTGTAACAGCAGATTTGGATTTTGATGTCCGTTGATATTTACTGGGTTTGTACTCATCCAATGACTCATCGGGTGAATCATCGGGTGAATCACCTTGTTGGTATGAATCGGATGAAGCAGAATCACCTTCGTTTGACGATTCTGCGTGTGAAGACGGATTTTTACGTTCTTCTGATTCTTGGCCGATAGAGATATTAGGCGAAGCAGTAGGAGATTTTAACCTCGTCAATGGATCTGCATAAAGTAAGGTGCTAGCGTTAGCCCACTCGTTATCTAGATCGGGTTCGAGTTCGAGATCATTGAAAATACTATGTGCTTCCTGCTGAACATAGTTTCCTTGCAGTAGAGATTCAAAATCATCATCTGGACCAAAGAGTGACATGTCATGTGCCTTATGTGACGTTAATAGAAAGTGACCATCGACTGAGAATTGAAAGAGCATAGAGATTAACTGGACTTAACGTGTCAGTCAATTCTCTAAATCTTTATTTGCATAAAGCAGCATGTTTAAATTGACTTTACATAAAAACAGTATTCTCACATACCTAATTTAGCAGTACAGTCAAAGTATCGAATGACTTGTATACATTCAAAGAAAAAACAATATCGTATATAAGTAGAGATTCCTATGGTATGGATAAGGAGATGCAGTTATGCAGGGTCCATCAGAATCGATTGCGACTACCGTTGAAAATCGTAAGCTACGATCGACCAGTTTCTCATTAAGTCCCGAAGATAGAACTTTTCTCCCACATTTTTTACATAAACAAGATCTTATCAGCATTAAAACACCATTCAATAGTGAATTGATTGCCGAAAGCATCGAGCAAAAGCATTATTTAAATAGTATGCAAAGAGAAGCCTATCGCGTGACCATAAAGGATGGCTTCTTTTATGATGCAAAAGGAGAGCTATTATCAGGCCCGCATATGTTTGTGTTATTCCCGGATTACCGTTTGTTCGCATCAAAGCTCTGTTTAGGATTAAATCATTCCCATTTGAGCTCTGGACT
>CAZCXZ010000057.1:0-21682 GCA_964502705.1 Uncultured Candidatus Berkiella sp.
AATAAGGTTAAACCAAATAATGTAAAAGGATTTTGATGAATAATCGTGTTTAATGAATGCATTGATTTCTGTAACTAAATAATAAGTAGACCTACATACTATAAAAATTTGCTGTATTAATAAAGGTTAAATTTAAACGTTTGTAAGCAAACTCCCAAATGATTGGTGCAAAAATGACTTGTTCGTTAAATACATGGTAACCAAGTGCTTAAAAAAGCAGTATGAGAGGAACTAATTGTAAGATGGATAGTCATAACGGTATTGACTGTATTATTTATGGTTGGAATTGTTATGAAAGCATTGATATTAATTGTACTCATGATTTGTTCAGGTGCGGCATTTGCACAGCCAAAACAGCAGCAAACTGGCATCAATTTAGCTGCGACAAGTATTTATTTTGGTGTAGGAGATCGTCATTACGATCGCTATGACAGACGTTACGATCGACGTTACCACCGTCATGAACGACGTTATGATCGCCATCACAGAAGTCAACGTTGCTATGTAAAACGCTGCTGGAATAGACATGGCTACGTAAAATGTCGCTACTATCAAACCAGCTGCCGCTATCGTTAATAACGATTAGGAGTTCATCATGAAAAGCGTATTATTTGCATGCTTGGTTGTATGCTCTGTTAGTGCTGATGCGAGACATTATGACTATGATGACGATACTTATTACCGGTCTGGCGCAGGTGCAGGATTATCCATTGGAACAGATGGGATCCAATTAAATATAGGCCCTACTTATCAAGAGCGAACTTACAGGCGCTGTTGGCGACAACATGGACAGCTAGTCTGTAAAGATTATTCTGAAAATCGACGTAATCGTCAACGTTATTACGATGACGATTACTATGATCGTTGGTAGACTAGAGAGCTAAACGAGACATTTTTGCATCCAACATTTCTTGTATCGTATCGCTAGTAATCAGCTGTACAGGAAAGCCCATTCTATCTCTGGTGCAATGGGTTGTGCATTTATCTTGAACAAGGGTATATTCACCATGCCGTATATCATAATCACAAAGCGGTGCAAAAAAGGAATCTTGCAACCTTGCCGAAGCAGCATGTTTTGATGTTACAGAGGTATAATAGCCGCGATATCCAGTTACAGAGAGTTGAGTATAACCCTTTTCAATCATGGCTCGATTAAACCGACCAATAAAAGAATTTTCACTGATGCTTTGAAATATCTCTTCAACATTCATTTCATTAGTCACATCAACATAAGCACTGTTACAGGTGTGAAAAACAAATCGTAAAGGTGATGTTTTCAAATGAGATAGTTTATTTTCATTAAATAGTGTATTCATTTTCTGGGCGAATGCTTCAGGTGAAATTTGTTCGCTAGGATCAAGGGGGCCGATTCCATTAGGTGTGCCATGGCCTACAACGTTAAATGTGGGTATAAACTGTTTTTCGTTTTTAATGAATGGCACGCATCGAGTAAATTCATAACCTTCGCCAAGTTCTTTGGAGCTGCTGGAGCATGTTATATCGTGCTCATATTCTACGCCAGTCAATAAAGGTAATGGATAAACTTTTTTGGAGAGATTACGTAACATGTCGATAGTGCCTTTACCAAAGCGCACCATGTGTTCAGAATCAAAATCTAAGGTTAAATGTGGTTTAGGCGTGCCATGAGCAATCAAATTGAGTGTCGTTGGTATCAAGACAAAATCACTAACACGCGATGCTTTCACGCGAGTGCTGCTAAAATAGGTGGTAATGGGGATTCCCGTGTCGTTTGAATCCAAAAAGTCTATTTGTGATGAACTCGCGGATGATATCATGTTAGCGCCCTAAATACAGCCTGAGTGAATTCTACCAAACCCCCTCCTAACTGTCTACCGATTATGCCAGTTAAAAGGGGGTTTTATCGACGTTGAATTACACGTTAGAAACGGCGTACTAGAGTTGATGATGACGCACTTCCAGAAGGTTGTATAAGCTCGGCTTCTGGCACCGGTCTCAAGATTTCTACAGGGAAAGCGGCCATTTTGAGATCTTTAGGTAAAGTAACCTCAAATCCCCTACCACTGAAGGAAATCGTGTGTAAGGTTTTTTCGCCACGGGTTCTTACTTTGATATTTTCATGAATTAAGCTGTCAGTTATCTCAATTCCTTCACTAGCTAAAGTTGCATAATAACCGCGGTAACCGTGTACAGTGAAATTGCGATAGCCCAATTCAGCCATTTTCTTAGCAAAAAGACCTATGATTGATTCATGCAAAACTGCTGACTTAAGCTCACCTGCCGTAGCGTCGGGAGCAATCATGGTTGAAGCTGCATTACAGACATCAAAGTGAAACGCAATCGGTTGTTGTTTACTTTGCAAAGCCTTTTTTAATCCTGCACTTTCGATTATATGATCGAAATAGTTTGCTACATCTTCTGGCGTCATACGGTTTTCTAGCATCATGGGGCCGACTTTTTCCAGATTGCCGTGACCTGAGAAATGGAAATTAAGCGGCAGTTGTTTCTCACCCGCGATTTGCTCAGCAAAATCTGCAATGGTATGACCGCTATAAAGTTTTTTACTTAATGGATCTTCATCATGCGTAACAGCGGTGCGCAGAAAAAGCACTTTTGGGCAAGTTTTAGCTTTCTTGTCGCTTTTTAAAATGTCTAGCGTACGACTACCGCGTTCTAATAAATCACGAGACTCAATATCGATGTCTTTTTCTGGATGATAACTGTCATCTGCGCCAGGATGTCTTCTGGGTAAATTCGGAGTGCCGAGTGTAATGACAAAGTTATTGTATCGGCTATTTGTTGCTTTTGCTTTGCTGTGTGCCAAATCACAGAATGTTATCAAATTGGTATTTTCTCTGCTGGCTTTTTGTTTGCCTAAACGGGCAGCAAATACAACAGGTGCAACAATCGCATTTTCGTCAATATTTTCTTCATCTGCATGAATGCCAAGCGCTTTTGGTAATTGTCTACGAATATAGCTTGATGCTATAGGACCATTGATATCTTTTAAAAGATGACGCAGGCCAACAACTAAAACGGCTCCTTGCGCAATTTGTTCTTCTGTTAAAGTGATGCGCACATCTGCATCTTCATGCGTTGTGTATTCTCTAATTTTTGCAACTGCGTCATCGTAGCTATATTCGGTATTGATACCAGTCATCATAATCTGTATTCCCCTAAGCAATAAATTTTTTCGTTGAGACATTGTATCTCAACTAACTTGTTTTTAGGGCAAAGCTCATCGGTGATTGGTAGCCATTGGTCTTAAGTCAAAGGCCAATTAATGACCTTCGAAGGATAGGAGTACATCCGCGCTAGAGCCTTCGGTGCCGGTAGAGGCTTCTACCATGAGGTTTTTACCGAGCATATAACGTAAGCCGAAGTTATTGGCAGAATCGACGACACCGAGACTGTAGTGTAAATACAAACGATCGGATAACTGTTTGCCAAGCACAAAAACCGTATCTTCAAGTGGATTATGGCCAGGCACTTTTAAGGCATTGGCTTTCTTGGAAAAGCCGAATTGATCGAGTTTTAATTTTTCCGCTAAATCCAATTGCACATCATGACGCTGATTTCCCATGACACTGACCAATTCGGAAACCGCTTGTAATAGTAATTCGGCTTGCGCTTCACTGACCTGGTTTTGCGGACGACCAATCACCAGATAAGAAATAATATCGGCATCAGGCATTGCCGGCACCGAATAAAATTGAAGCTTGGGTGATTTTAAATTACCCGAAAATTTAATGCCTGCAATAATGGCTTGATTTGATTTTGCTGATACCACAGTACTGGTGGGTTCAATTTTGCGTTGTGCGCGAATATCTAAAAGTGGGTCGTTAATCGGTCCGCCTGAAAAGACAATTTGCCCATGATCAATATCAAAGGTTTTACCATATGCCCGGTATTTACCGTTAATGAGATCGATTTGTCCTTTGGCATTTGGCATTTGCCCAGGTAGTTGACGTATAGCCAATCGGCCAGTTGCATGGGTGGTAAAGTCGCGATTTTTATAAGTGATTTTTTTGCCAAGAATAATCTCAATTTGTGTTGTTAATGCTGTGGCAAAGCTGCGTTCATTCAAGGGTTTAGCTTGGTGCTTTTGCGCTGACACAATCACCACATCACCTGAGGTGGTTACCATATCAGGATTTTTAAGGCTTTGAATTTCAGCTTCCGGTATTAAAATCGTGCCAGTTAAGAGAGGCTCTTTATCTTTGATGGTTAAGGTTAAATCAGGATTGGCCAGAATATAATATTCCGGTGTGTCACTTAACAATAAGTTATTACCGATCAGGTTTAACGTAAATTCAGGTGCCCCTTTTTTGAAATAGCCATCACCTTTTAGCGTAAAAGGGCCGCTGCCCCAAATGCCTTCACCTTGAATTTTAATATGCGATCCTGGCAGTAGCTGTGCACGTAATTCTGAAATGGTGGCTTTACTGCCCCAGACAAAATACCGTAGTTTCACCTCTTTTAATAACACATCGCCGGTAACCGCTGGGTTACTTAAGGTGCCATCTAATGCGAGATTAATATTGCATTTTGCGCGCCAAGCTTTCAGATCGGGGATCAAAGGAGAAAGGGTTTTGATTTCCTTGATTTGCGATTGAATGGTGCCACTGATGGCATAAGGTTTGGCCTTTTGTGTTTTGAGCGCTACGGATAAAGGATATTTATCCCATAATAGGGCATCTAAGTTTGTCAGAATTTGTTTGTTGCGCCAATCGACGGTTAGTAATGCATTGGTCGTTCCCATCTGCTGCCATTTTTCATGTGAAACCGTGAGCTCGCTGAGTTTAGCTGACCATTTCTTATGTTCTAATTTGCCGTAGATAGTACCCTTCACTGGATATCCGTCGATATTCGAGGCAATAATCGCTTGGTGAGCCGCCAAGGTACCTGAAAAATGGATCGAAACATTTTCGAGTGGATAAGGGCCTGCATGAATGTTTGTTGCTTGCAGTGCGATATTGAGTTTGGTCGCATTGCTCTCTAATTGGTTTTTAAGAAATAGAATATGACCTTTGGTGGTCACTTTTCCACTTGCATACTTCGCAAGTAGCGGATGATCATTGAACTGTAAATCCCAATGTAGATTGACCGTATCAGCAATCGTTGCATCTAAAGTGCCTGAGCTACCTTGGTAGTGAATTTCTTGAAATAAATAATCACTTTGAGGATCTGCACCATGCATCGCTAATGTGGTGATTTGATGTTCTTGTTTATTCCAATGAACAGTACTGTTTTCTAACAGTAAGTGTGTCACTTTCACGGGCAGATTTACTTTATGAATTTCCGTTTTTACTTCGCCGATTGCTGTTTCAAGTGTTTCGGTTGCTGCTAAAGAGGGTGTTGTGATTGCAACAGCGGGGCTCGAAGCTATCGTGATCTTGGCATCACGCGCTAAAATACGTGTAATGGTTTGGGTATTGATTAACGCTAGCCAGTCCCAGGTGAGTTCGACATGTGCTGCCGTTAGCGAAACACGCGGACCTTCAACACGGACTTCTTCTAATGATAATTGTGTGGCAAGGCTGCCATTGGCTTCACGAAAGCTGATTTCATAGGGTGAAAATTGCGCCATCAGCATGAGCGCGGTCTGGCTGCCATTGGGGGTAAAAAAGCAATAAACCAAAAAGGCAGCGACACCAAACACCAGTGTGGCACTGATTTTTGCGATTTTTTTCAAAATCGATAGGGGTTCTAGGTGCTTGTAAAGCAGTGTGCTCATTGATTTTGCTGCCAATTTTATTTAGCTGACCAGTATTGTACCTGCCGAGACCACAATTTAACAGTGAAAGTACGTCATAAGCAAGTCAAGTAACAAATAATGAATGTTCAAAGCCATTTGCATTTAGACTAGGCGACAAGCTCTTGAGCAATGGAATGTACTTCAGTACATGACAGCCGCGAGATGAGCGCAGTCAACAACGTATAAATGCAAATGGAGAAGAACATTAGATTTCAGGCCCAAAGGAAGCATGTATTCGCCACGCCTCGCTATCTTTATTCAATGGTTTCGCTATCGCACATTTCACAGGGCCAAAGCGTGTTTGCCATTCCACGCCCACACCCGTACCCACTTCAACTTCATCTACGGTAAAGTTTCTGAATGCATTACCGGCATCTACGAAAGCGAGCACCCCAAAAGGCTTCTTAATCGTTTTAACGACTTCAAAGCTCACAATACCTAAATAAGCGCCCCCGACCGGTAAGCGATTGCCGTCTTTATCAATTTCATTTGGCAAAGAGCGATAACCATAACCGCGGATACTTAAGTCACCGCCAGCAAAGAATCGTTGACTAAGCGGCAGTTTTTCACTGTCATCGGGGAGTGTGAAACCGAGATCGGTGCGCACTAACGCTTTGAAGGTTTCGCTAAAGGCATGGAGCCAGCGACATTGCATATAAGCTTGGAAAAAGCTGGTATCACTGAATAATGCATCCACTGAACCGCGCATATTAATTTCAATACGCCGGCCTCGAGTAGGGGAAGTTGCATTATCTCGTTTAGTTTGAATAAAGGTTACACTCGGTAAAATCAATTTAGATTGAATGGGTTCGTTAGTAATATAGGCGTTATAACTTTCATGTAAATAAGCAAGAGACAATTTACGTTGCCACAAGTCGAATTCTCGTACTTGCGTCACACCTGCTTCATAGAGTTCTGAGGTTTTCTCGGTATATTCTTCTTCAAAATAACTACCATGCAGGGCAAGGCTGTCGGTTTCTGGGTGCTTACCTGGAATAATATAGTCGAGTTCATATTTATCATAAACTTCAGATATACGTGCTTCAGCATTTAATCGATGGCCAAGAGAATTCAAACGCCGTCTGTTCCATGCCGCTTTCCCACGAATACCGGTGTCGGTACCATAACCTGCGCCCAGCACATAACGATTGGGCTTCGCATCTTTTAATTCAACTAATACCGGCACGGTACTTGAATCGCTTTGTGTTTGGGGTTTGACATTCACTGCTGAGAAGTAGTCACTTTGTGCTAAACGACTTTGCAGCGTTAAGACCTTTTCAGGTGAATAAATATCACCAGCTTCAAATGGGAGATAGCGATCTAATAACTTTCGCGATAATACGGTTTCTTGGTAATCGACGTTGCCAAAATAATGTCGTTGCTTGGTATCAAGCGTTAAGAAGAGTACACAACTGGCGGTATCGATATCGACTTCAACGCGATGGACGCTAAATAGGGCATCTAAGTAGCCTTTTTGAATAGACTCAGATAACAAGGCCTTTTTACCTTGTTCATAAAGCATATGATCAAAAATATTGTCGACATGCAGTTCAAAGGCATTTTTTAAATCGGCTAAGCGTGGGTCGTTAGCACCTTCCCCTACCACTTCCAAGGTGATGGCTTTGATCCGAACCGGCGTACCTAGATCAATTTGAATATCGACGGTTTTCTTCTGTGGGTCGGTCTGCAGGGTGACTTTAGGCGAATAGTAGCCAAACGGTTGGATCCCTTGCGTGATTTCTTGGATAGCACGCTCTTCATATTGTTGAATTTTAGCCTTATCATCCAGTTCACTTTGTTCTGGTGTTAAGGTTAAATTTGCACGAATATTTTCTTCAATGGTTTTACTCACGCCACTGATAGTGATATTGAAATGCGCTTCATCTTTTTCTTTTGCGCCAAGGCTTAGGCTGCTAGCCAGCAGTAACGCACAGAGCCCAAGTCGCACTTTAGCGTGGATTTTCAAGGCTCAAGATCCCTGAGTCATAGTCGTAGGCAAAAATTTCTGCATAACGTCCCCAGTCAATAATGACGGTCAACACGCGCTCTGCTTCGGTTTCACTTAAATGTTCTTCAAGTTCCGCTAAGAAAAAGTCTTCAGATTCACGGTGATTAGGACGGTTATCCAAAATATCGCGAATGTGTTTGGCTAACGGAATATGGGTTTCTAGCTGTTTCGCAAACAACTTTTTGCGCTCTAAGATGGTGGCATCAGCAAATATTTTGCCATCTTCAGTGAGCTTAATATCCCCTTTGGAAATAGTCGCAAAATGGAGAATTTCCAGTGCTTCGGTTAATGGAAATAAACTATCAACCTCTAAATGTAAGTTTTCAGCCAGTAACGGTAAGTCGATGCTCGCGGATTGTTCATCTTCGGCCCACAATGCATCGATTAAACCGGTTAACTCTGAAATGCCGGCATCGGGCAGACGATAACCAAAATCCAGTTGTTGTACTTCATCCGTGCGCACACGTTTACGCTCACTGGTAGTCATTAACGTATAAATATCGTCGACCAATTTACGAAAATGCGGATCTTCTGAATCTCTAGGTAGTGGCGTGCTTACCTTTAATTCGGCACGGATACGACCTGGATTACTCGCAAAAATAATAATACGGTCAGCCATAAGGGCTGCTTCTTCAATGCTATGCGTCACAAACAAAATACCCTTGGTACGGGTACGTTTTGCCAACCAAAGATCGATTAAATCGCTTCTTAAGTTTTCAGAGGTTAATACGTCGAGTGCGGAGAAGGGTTCATCCATCAGTAGCACTTCAGGGTTAACCACTAATGCGCGTGCAAAACCAACCCGTTGGCGCATACCACCGGATAACTCTTTGGGATAGGCTGATTCAAAGCCGTCAAGACCAATCGTGTCAATCGCTTTTAACGAACGTCGACGTCGTTCTTGTCGTTCAACACCCAGTGCTTCTAATCCAAGCTCCACATTTTGTAAAACGGTGAGCCAAGGCAGTAGCGCGAAATTTTGGAACACCATTGCAATGCCTTGTACCGGTTCATGCACGACTTGGTCATGATAAAGCACTTGGCCGCCAGAAGGTTTAATTAATCCAGCAATGATCCGCAATAATGTGGATTTACCTGAGCCTGATTTACCAACCAGCGCCACGATTTCATTTTCGTACATGGTAAAATCGACGGATTCAAGAACAGTGAGCTCTTGCCCTTCGCTAGAACGAAAGGTCTTTTTCAGATCTTTTACCGTGAAAATCACATTTTTGGGTGTTTCAGACATAGTTAACCTACTTGATATCTTTCTTCAGCAAAGTCATAAAGCTTGCGCCATACGAGCCGATTGATGACCATGACATATAAACACATCACGGCAATGCCTAAGCCAATGCGCGCAAAATCGCCAACGGCGGTGTATTCGGTAATGTAACCGCCCAAGCCGGTAGCATGAAGTGTTTTACCACCCCAGGTAACGACATCAGCAACCACGCTGGCGTTCCAGCAACCACCCGCAGCGGTCATGGCACCCGTAATATAGTAGGGGAAGATGCCTGGCAAAATCAGTTTGCGCCACCATAGCCAACCTTTGACGCCATAGTTTTGCGTAACCAAGTGCAATTCTTGTGGCAAATTTGACGTGCCAGCGATCACGTTAAACAGAATGTACCATTGGGTGCCGAGAATCATGAGCGGCGCACTCCAGATATTCACATTCAGGTCGTAGCTGACGATCAACATAAATAACACGGGGTAGACTAAATTTGCTGGGAACGCTGCTAAGAATTGTGCTATCGGCTGCATGACTTTGGCTACTTTAGGTTTTAAGCCCACCCAAACACCAATGGGTACCCAAACCAGTGAGCACAAGATAATCAAAATGGTGACTTTAATGGCTGTTATCAGCCCCAACCAAAGCACATGTAACACTTCATGCATGGTCAGCTTGGTGAAAATGAAATGCCCTAGTATGCCAATCGAACCAATGAGGCCAATAAACAAGAAGCTATTCCAAAAAGTAACAGCGGTCCAAGAGAGTGCTTGACGCACTTTGGGGGGAAGGCGTTTGATATGCGGTTTTTTAGGAAACAAGGGGCCTGTTAACAGATCACGCAATCTGGCAAACAGTTTCACCAGATGGTGAATAATCTGCGCTCGCTGCAACAGGTTTAAGAACCAGGTTTCTGTTTCCGCGTCGGGATTATGTTCCATTTTGAATTTTTCAGACCACGTTATCAGTGGGCGGAAAATTAATTGATCGTAAACCAAGATCACTATAAGCATGGTTAAGATCACATAAGAAATCGCTGAGTAGTCGCTTTGCTGAGTGGCTTGCATAATATACGAGCCAATGCCTGGCAAAGTGATATTTTGATTGTTTACGGAAATGGCTTCCGAGGCAACCACGAAAAACCAGCCAGCAGACAACGACATCATGGTGTTCCAGATAAGACTGGGAGTGGCAAAGGGGACTTCTAAACGCCAGAAACGTTGCCACGGACTCAAGTGAAACATCGCCGCAGCTTCACGCAGATCTTTAGGAATGGTTCGTAGCGATTGATAAAACGAGAGTGCCATGTTCCACACTTGCGAGGTAAAGATAGCAAATATTGCTGCACATTCAGGCCCTAAGCGACTGCCGGGAAATAAGTAAATGAACGACAGTACCGTGATAGATAAAAACCCTAAAATAGGAACTGACTGCATGACATCAATGAAAGGCAAAATAAATTTTTCGGCGCGTGGATTTTTGGCCGCCAAGGTGCCCACGGTAAAAGTGAACAACAACGAGAAAAACAGCGCGATGCCCATGCGAATAATCGTGCTGGTTGCATAGCCTGGCAACATTTCAGGTGCCAGCGAGATGCTGATGTTATTCCCCAACGCATAGGGAAGCGTCATCTTTTGTGCGCCCCATATTAAGGCAGCAAACAAACCAAACAAAAGGATCAAGACAATTAAATCCCACTGATTCAGCGGCAGTGTCATTTTACTTTTGGGCTGTCCGTAATGTGGTTTTATTGGCATACACCATTATAGAGGGCAGCTTATAACAAACAACAGGGAAATTTTTGTAAAATTCAGAAAGTGAATAAACTAGTTGATTTGTGCTTGCTTGAACCATTTGGTAGCATCTCGTATGCGTAAAAAATGTTGGTTTTATATTGTCTTCATTGGATTGTTACTGGGAAGTCGTATGGTGAATAGTCAGCCGCTGACCGAGAGCAATCATTTGTTTACCCTAATCAATGAGCGCTGCTTATTGATGCAATCGGTAGCACATTACAAATATGTGCATCGGCTTGAAATTTTTGTTCCGGGCGTTGAACATAAGATTCTGGAAACGGTCGCACAAGACGCCAAGTCGGTTGGCTTGCCTGAAAAGCCAGTGCATGACGCCATACAGTTGCAAATGCAAATTGGCGTGGCGATCCAAAAGCAATGGATTGAAAAATGGCGTGCGGGTGAAAAGCCGCATGAGCCACCAACCGATCTTGATACGGTTTTAAGACCGGCCCTTAAAAAGTTAACACACGACATTGTGGTACAAATCGCAAAAGCGAAACCCGAGCTAGCCGATCCGCAATTGACAGTGCAATTAGCTGAGCAGCTCAAGCAACGTCTTCAGGCACCTTTTGTGACAGAAGAACAAAAATTAGCCCTCCTTACCTCATTGTTGGATGTCGCAAAATCATGAAACCAGTTACCTGGGTTACAGAAATAGCGGCCTTAGAACACACGCCAACCAACAGTATTGCGAACTGGTTAAGTAAACCGATTGTTCTGAGCCATGCTTTGAAGCGGCACTGCCAACATTTATCGGTTGAAGTGATTGCCCAGCAATTTATGCCTGTCGATCAAACAGAACAGAAACTGGTCGAGAGTGCTGATACTACGCCGTTTGTACGACGAGTGATCCTACAGGGCGATGGCCAACCTTGGACCTATGGTCGAACCGTTATTGCGCCCAGCACTTATCAAGCCTATTTTTCTCAGTTTATCGCGCTAGGGGCTAAGCTCTTAGGTGAAACGTTATTGTATGGCAATAAAGATACCACGCGAAGCCGCTTTGAATATGCCGTTGTTTCAGACGACACGTCGCTGTTTCATGAGATTCAGCAAAGTTTAGCTTTGGCAGTGCCACGACTCTTTGCCAGACGCTCCTATTTTTATTTAAAACAATCGCCCTTATTGGTTACGGAAGTCTTTTTACCCAAGTGCCCAGATTACGACAGCCATGAATGACAGCCTTTTACGCTACCCCCTGGTAGAAGAATTAAGCTGGCGTGAGCCATTAGCAGTGTTTGCATGTGTACCACGCACAGCAGCACTGTGGCTAGATAGCGCGGCTATCAGCAAACAAGGGCGCTATAGCTTTATAGCTTTTAGCCCCTTTGAGACTTATACAAGCAAAAATGCTCTTCCTAACCCTTTTGATAAACTCTCAGATGCGCTCGCACGGTACACATTAAATCCAATAGCGGATTTACCGCCTTTTCAGGGAGGTATTGCTGGGGTGTTTGGCTATGAGCTCGGTGGCTATTTAGAAAAATTGCCGAAAAGTGCCATCGACGATTTAGCTTTTCCTGATCTGATGGTCGGGTTTTACGATTTGATAGTGGCTTTTGATCATCAACAAACCCGTTGCTGGTTATTTTCCAGTGGGTTCCCAGAAATCGATGAAGCCAAACGTTTAGCGCATGCTATGCAACGTATGGCATTTGCAAAAGCGCTTTTGTCTACATCGGTTGATCTCGAAAAACCATCCTGCGCAACGGTTTCATCCGATGCCATTCAATCAACGTTTACAGCGGAGCATTATCAAGAAACCGTAGCTAAGGTTATTGAATATATTCGCGCTGGTGATATTTTCGAAGCCAATGTGTCACAGCGTTTTTCAACAACCCTGCCCAAAGAGTTAAGTGCATTTGATTTATATCGACGTCTGCGCTTAAATAATCCGGCACCGTTTGCCGCTTTTATGCAAATGGGCGAGCATGCGATTGTTAGTGCTTCTCCTGAACGCTTTTTACAATTACAACAAGATAAAGTGGAAACCAGGCCGATTAAAGGTACGCGCCCCAGACACGCTGACCCCATTCAAGACCAAGCCAATGGTGAAGACTTAGTCAATAGCGAAAAAGACTGGGCCGAAAATGTCATGATTGTGGATCTGATGCGTAATGATTTATCGCGAGTGTGTTTGCCGCATTCTATTAAAGTCCCTCAATTATGTGCATTAGAATCCTTTGCGACGGTTCATCATCTGGTTTCTGCCGTAGAGGGCGTGATGAAACCGACACTGGGGGCGATTGATTTATTGAAAGCCACTTTTCCCGGGGGGTCAATTACGGGGGCACCCAAAATTCGAGCCATGGAAATTATTGCAGAATGTGAACCCACATTTCGTGGGCCTTATTGCGGTAGTATTGGCTATTTAGGTTTTAATGGTAATGCGGATTTATCGATTACGATTCGTACTTTTGCCATTCATGGCGATCTGCTCACTTTTCAAACCGGGGGAGCCGTGACAATTGATTCCGATCCCTTAGAAGAATACGAAGAAACACTCGCAAAGGCTGCTGCGTTACGTCGCACGTTAACCACATCGCCTGTATAACATATATAATAAGTACAAAGATTGCAGTCGTATGCATTTATTAGTGAGATAACTAATACAATTTGAGGTCGCTATGGCAGATAAAAAGATTATGGAGATTGGTTGGGAAGAATGGGTTGCATTACCAGAACTCAAGCTGCCTGCCATTAAAGCCAAAGTCGACACTGGAGCGAGAACATCTGCGCTGCATGCCTTTATGGTTGAAAAAATTATTGAAGATGGTGATGTCAAAGTGCATTTTGGCATTCATCCTATCCCTGAACGCCCGGAAGTCGAGATTTACTGCAAAGCCCATTTAGTATCTGAACGAGAAGTCACAAGTTCTAACGGACAAACTGAATTACGGTATGTTATACGTACGATGGCGCAGTTTGGTAAGAAAAAGTGGCCGATTGAAATTACGTTAACCGATCGTGAAACCATGGCTTATCGCATGCTGATTGGTCGTTCGGCGATGGAAGGTAAATTGCGTGTTATCCCTGAGCATTCCTTTATGTTGGGGGCGCTTTGTCCGTCTGATTATGATGATATTGTTCCCAAGCGCAAAAAACGCAAAATGAAAATTTGCATTTTGAGCCGTTCACGTAATATCTATACCACCGATCGCATTGCTTCAGCTGCAGAAAGCCGCGGTCACAAGGTGGAAGTGATCAACACCACCCGTTGTTATGTGGATATTAGCTCGCATAAGCCCTCTATCCATTATCAAGGGCATTCTTTACCGCGTTTTGATGCGTTATTTGCCCATATTCACCCTAGCAATACCTATTATGGTGTTGCCATTTTACGCCAGTTTGAATCAATGGGTACTTTTTGTATTAATAGCTCAAGCAGTATTGCACATTCTCGTGACAGGTTACTGGCGCATCAGTTATTGGGGCGTGCCGGTGTGAGCATGCCAACCACCGCATTTGCTCATTATCCGGGTGATACCAAAGATATGATCCAAATCGTGGGTGGCGCGCCACTCGTGATTAAATTATTAGATGGTCAACAAGGCAACGGCGCTGTACTAGCACCGACCAATAAAGCAGCAGAAGCCGTGATCCAAGCATTTCGTGGCTTAAAGGCTAATTTTATTGCCCAAGAGTATATTCATGAACCCAAAACCAAAGACATTTTGTGCGTGGTTTTGGGTAATAAAATTATAACGGCGATTGAACAAGATGCTTCGACACTGGAGCTACTGAATGACGAAGTGAGTCATAAAAAATCACACATTGTGGAAATTACACCACTTGAGAAGAAAATGGCGATCCGGGCGGTGCGAGTATTGGGCTTAAAATTTGCCGCAGTGAATTTTTTACGGACTAAAGCAGGCCCTCGGATTGTTGATGTCAATTGCTCACCATCGTTTAAACGGATTGAAAAGGTTTCAGGGCTTGATTTAGGGGCTTTGATAGTCGACTATATTGAGCATCATGCAAGACCGCGTCTACCTAAGCGGGTGATTGGTTATTCTATTTAAAGTAGCACTGCAAAGATGCTGCGTATCTTGAAGTGCAATGGGTATATGTTATGAATGAGTTGTACATTAATTTATTTAAAACCCTGTCTACAGTCGTCTTTCTATTATTGATTGACTTTGTAGCGGAGTTTTTATTGATCCGCAATATCAAAGAGAAAAAGAAAAACTTTAAAATTCGTGTTTCATTGCGCTATGTTTTGTTTTTCTGCTTTTTGTTCTTTATGGCAAAGATCTGGGTTGAGGGCTTTGGTTACTTATTAACCTTTATTGGTGTTATTTCTGCAGCTCTCACCATCACGCAAAAAGAATACCTGATGAATTTCATCGGTTGGTTAATTATTATGTGGCGCTCACTGTTTACCGAGGGGGATTATATTGAAATCGGTAAATATTGTGGTTATGTCAAAAACATAGGGCCACTTTATTTCTCATTAGAAGAGGCCAGTGAACTGCTATGGGGCGATAAAACAGGGCGTACCATTAAAATTCCCAACAGTTTAGTCGCCAATAATCCCATAGTGAATTTCACACTCGACAGAGCATTTATCGAAGGCAAAAGCTTCTATACCTTTACCTTTGGTTCTTCGTTAGAGCGTATCCAGGATTTAATAGAAGAAATTGATCGTGAAACGGATAAGCTACTTACCCAATTACATGCTGGCTGGACAAAGAAACAGCAACATGAATTTGAAAATTTAAAACGCAATGCTCAGCATAAAGCCCATTTTTTATTGCGGGTTCAACAAGACAGGCCATTAGGTTTGCAGCTTAAGGTGCGTTTCTTGTCGCTGCGTAAAGATCAAAAAGCCATCGAAGATAAAATTTCGAGTGTGGTCATGACCTATGTCAATGAGCAATCAGATATTGCCTTGAGTTTAGCGACTTAATGCTTGGAACTTGTCTACCCTTGATATAGTCCCAACAATAAGTAGGTAAATATCTGGGGTATTTCTGCATGCTGGGATCATTCACTGGTGTTATATCCAAGGCAATCCCGATATCTAAACTTCTTCCTCAAGACAAAGTAGCGCTCAATAATGTAGCTACACCCAAAGAATTAAAAGCATTGCTCTTAAAAAATGAAGTTCCACATCGACTGATCGATCGATTGCTGACTTCAAATAGTAAGGATGATCAAGCGGGGCTGGCTAAAATCGCGCAAGAATTAACCGATGATGATTGGTATGAAGTATTAACCACTAAAAACAATAACGGCATTGATGCGCTGAGTTACTGGTTGCAACAAGATTGCCAGCCAGTGCAAAACGTTGATACCATTTTGAAGTATTTGCAAAAATCAGCCCATAAAATCGATATATTGACGCGCAGTATCCCCTGTAAAGACAGTGAGGGTGATCCAGTTGAATATTCGCTAATGACTAACCCGAATCTTCTATCCGAAGCAAATACCATTTTAAGCGCTTTACTAACCTGTTCAGATCAAGAAAAACGTCAGGTTATATTATCAGTTACAGAAGGACCAACGAGAACAACCGCTTTAAAGTTTGCAAGTGAACAGGGATATATGACAAGACTTTTAGGGATATTTAACAGTAATCAAACAATAAAAGATGAATTAACTGATTTAGGTGATAAATATTTCCTTCGAAAAATGGCAACCCATTTTCTCGGGTTACATGATAATGATACAACGTTTGATTATAAAAGCAACGCTACCAAAGCGGACTCCTCTGGTTCTAAACGATCTAAAAATGTTACTTATGCAGGTTTAAATCAAAATATCGCAATTCAACAATTCAAAACACTTCTTAATAAGTATCGTCCATCAATTGATTTTCGAGATGAATTTTATAAGATTAAACAGGCCTATGAAATCGGTAACGGACAAGATGCATGGAATGCTTATCAAGCCAATAATTTAATTACCATCGCTTCAGGTTGGCCAAAACATTCCATTTATATCGGTGCAATGCAAGATTATTTAGTGGTTGCAAACCGTGGTCAAGGTATGAACCCTAAAGGAGGTTGTATTATTTATCGGTTAAATAGGCCGCTAACTTTGGAAGATATTCGTGTATTTCAAAATCAATTAAGTCAAAAAGAGATCGAGCAAAGAATTAATAGCATTGTAAAAAAAGATCAAAATGGGTTGCCCGAAATTGTGCAGGCAATACCTTCTAAAGGACAAAAATATGGTACATGTTCAATTGCCAATCAAAAAGCGTTAATTGATGGGCTATTAGTATTACTCAAGTTAACAAAGCATGTTGACTTGAGTTCAGATCCTCAGACTAAAAAAGCGTTAGTAGAAGATGCTAGAAAAGAATATAAACGTTTTACAGAATTCACTAGACTAACAATTATCAATAAATTAATACAAGAATTAATGAACAGTAATTTAAATCAACATGAATTAGTTGCATCATTAGCCGATTTTTGCAATCAGCATGTCGATGTTAAAAAGAAATCAGAATTAGCTTTATTGTCTCAGATAGTCAAAACCTTGCCACCTAAGTTAAAAACCGATTTACTCAAAACATTAAAGCCGTCATCAAGAATTGTACTATGGCACCTTGAACATTCACAAACGTTGCCAGCGATTGTTGGAAAAATTCTAAACAATGAATTGTATTCATTGAATACAGACGAATTAAAAGAAGCCTTTATCCTCTCTTATGAAGCTTACCTTAATCAACAATATTCTGAAGAAGAAGCTATCAAGTGGTTCACTGTATATTTTGATCAAGCAATCAGCAGTGAAATGGAATCCGTTATATTGCAACAAATGGCACATTTAAGTAACGAAAAGCTGTTTGCTTTGTTAAAAGCAGATAATTCAAAATCACTTATTCGGCTTCTAATGAATTCTGGTAAGAGTTTGCAGATAATTGAGCAAGCATTCAAGAGAATGACAGTAGAGGAAAGGAAACAACTTGTGACACCGACAATAGTACGTCATATAAAAGAGGGTAGTCTTTTGAAACTGGCTGTTGGCGATTTTGAGGATGCCTATTTGCTCGATCTTTTGAGTAAACCAACTGAAATTCCAGAATATGATCGTTCTCTAATTGAACAAGCGGATTATATGCCACTCTCTGATGCTCATGATGAAGCATTTTTTAAATATATTGAAGAACGTTTTGGCAGGCAACAATTTGTTAATATGGTTAGTTATGCTTCACAGACTGGGCTAAAAAACAATATTTTAAACGGAGGGCGTCATTCAGCGGGTGCTGTTTCATTTATATTAGATTGTCTCTCTGATGAGCAAGTAGCTCAAATGGTTGAAGAATCCAAAATGGCAAATCGTTATGGTTGTAATTTGTTGGCAGATTTTGCCGAAAGAATGCCAATTCATAACCTATTTGGTGAACATTATAATGATAAAATTCAGGTGCTAGTCAGCATTATAAAAAGAATGCCATCTGATAAAGTTAAAGTTTGGTTGTCAGAAAAGGATCGAGGTCAACAGTCATTTTTAAATTCAGTGTCGAGAAATCCCGAATTGCTACCTTTGTATTTAGCTTACTTTTCGGCCACTGAAATTGTTTCTTTGATAAAAGATCTTAAAATTCAATATGTTCTTACTGGTGACAGTGCCGAAGCTATTTATGCTCATTTACATGCCGCACTCACAATAAATGAGTTTAAAGAATTTATTGTGCATGATCTATCAAGTAATTTACAGAGAATACTTGAACAGTGCCCCTGGTATGAAAATTCTTTAAAAGAATTGGCACCTAATGAAGTTAAAAAAATAATCAATGAAGAGCCAGAAAAGTACCTTAAGCTTGCAGTAAATAATCCTTCAATTATTGAAATGGTAACGATTCCTAATAAATGGGAAATTCTTGCCGATGTTGTTGCCACTGAATTGAGATCGCAATTCAATTATTTCAATCATCCTGAAAAGCTTGCGCCACTTTTAGCTCAATTACCCGTTGAACATTACGCGGCAATCATAAAAAAATTAACTGAACCTGAGAATATATTATTTGAATGTCTTCGAGGATATCGACCTGACATTAATGAGATTATTACTTTATTAAAAATGATACCCGCATCGCATCGACATCTCCTTTTTAATAATGAAGCCATTTTGGGATTGGTATTTGCTGTACCACAGTATGCTTCTGAATTTATCGAATCAGACGTATTATCTGGAACACCAGAGTTAGCAGAAATTAAAGCACTGCTAATGATTCCATACGGTATTGAACCGAGAATTTTTGAAGATATTGCTGCTTATGTCAAAACAGGGGACTCAAGATCGTTGGATTTATTAAATGATAGGCTTAAATTTGTTCCAGATAAGCACCGTAATATGCTGGAAAAATTGTTGGGTCTTTTTTTACCGGTTATACCTTTAGAGCAACGCCCAATATTACTTCAAAAGCCTGAATTTGTTAGCTTGATTCGTGATGCGAAATTGCTTTCCGTCGTATTCGAAGGGAAATCGCAAGATGAAGTACTGTCACGGTTATTTGTTTGTACACCACCGGTGTTGAGTCAACCTCATACACTAGAATATTTAAAGACGCTCAATCAATTGATTGGCAATAGCCATTTTAAGGATCTGCTTAAGCCCAATATGTTAGCGTTGTATTCTTCAAAACCAGAAGAATTTGCCTTTCTTGAGAGACACTTTTCTCAACAGGTTCTACGTGACTATGTTTCCCAATATAAACATTCATCGCCAGATGAACAGAATTTTTTAGGTGCGTTGCTAGCAAAACATTATACGATGGGTAGCCAAGATATTGGTGACAGTATCTTAGAGAATATTCAATTGCTTTGTAACCGATTTTCTAAGGAGGAAGTTAAAGCCTGGTTGCTTGAAAAAGATCTCGATGGCTACAATGCTATTGTGAATGGATTGCATGATGAAAAGCTTTTTAACTTTATCACAACCTTCTTTACACCAGCAGAGTTAACACCGCTATTGATCGATGCCGATAATAATTGGTTGCGTGCCGCCAGAACTTACCCGCGTACGCACGTGTTCCAATACCTAGAGAATCATCTATCACCTGAAGAATTGGCCCGTTTTCTTGAACCAGACCTTGAGACAACCATCAAGGGTATGCTGGCCACTAAACAGCGAAAATCGTTAGCGATTGTCATGAAAAATGCCGATCCACAAAAAGCATGCCAGATATTAAAAACGCATCAAGCGCTCGTTGCCCAGAGTGGTATTGATGTTGAATCCTTATTTGCGCCCGCTGAGCCAAAAACAGAGAGCAGAGCGAAACCGCTACGATTAGGAGCAGATCCTGCAAAAGTAGAAGAAAAGGTTGATGACGTTTCAGAAATCGAAAATGTCGCATCGACAAATAACCTAAAAAGCACCCCAAATATCAAATAATGAGTTGGGCAACTTAATATTCTGCACCGCTGGTCGGGAATTTCCTACCATTCATTGAGGTTACTTACTGAGCAAGGTAAAATTGCCCCTAGTTTATGGACAGTTTTAAGGGCATTTTGTATGAGCAAGGCAATTAATCAATATACGGCTGGTGGCATTACTTCAGCTGCCTTCATAGCAGCGGCTTCCTATTATTTAAATATGACAGGGATTGGTTTTGTTGCCTCCAGCATGATTTATGCGGGGGTTTTTGCCGCTGCTATGGTGATTTTCTTGACTGCACAGTCGTTGTTTCGGTATGTGTTCGTTGATCTCGAGTCTTCTAGGCCATTGCCTGATAACACGACGGCAACCGATAAACCTGCTGTTCAAAATACCCAATCACAGCAAAATGACGTTGATCTATCGCAAGCGTTAACGGTCTCAGATGCACAAATCTATATTGATTTGAACAAAATATGTAAAGCGACCGGATGGTACAACCATTGTGGTTTAAACTCATTAACACATTTTATGTTTGCTAAATTATCAAAAATTCCTCTTGATGAATTGGATAGTTTTAGCAAAGAAAACCCTGAATATGATGCCTTGTTAACGACCTTTCAAAGTTATTATGAATTGCCAAATAAGCCAAGTTTGCAAAGCGTTTTACAGTTATTAGCCGATCATGTGCCAACGGATCGTGAAGGAATTTTTGCGCCAGTTCTGCGTTTGCATATGGGTGTTGTGTTGCCACGATTTGCAAATGAACTCTTTGAAACCAAGTTTGCTGCCGCAATATCAGATTGTATGGCCGGAAACGTAAGAGATATCGCTGCAGCTGTTTATCAGCCTAATAAAACATTTTTTACCCAATTTAAAGCCGATTTTGATAAAGAGATGTCACGTGATGTAACAGATGATGAGTTAATTGCTGCTAGAAATTTACTTGAAGAGTATAAAAGAAAAGATCCTGATAATAATAAATATGAAATCACACCAGTGAGATTACGAAATACTGTGCTTTTAACACGTGAACAAAATATGCGTCCTTTAGCCAAAGATTACTGGTTAAAGCAAGGTTGTCAGAATTATGCAAACTATGTTGCTGATCTCAAGAACGAAGAAATGATTAGCGCTGATCAGTTAGGTTGGTTTACAGAGCGCTTTAATATTGGCTTAGAAGTGTATACCCGTGATTCAATTCAAACGGCGCTAAAAGCCCCTAAAACGGCTGAACACACGCATGGTATGCAATCTGTTCCAGAGGGTAATTTTAAATGGACAATGCGTGTTTATAATTCCGGCTTTCATTGGACCGTAGAAGAACCCGATGGCGACCAAGCCAAAGCGGATGCACACAATAGGCATTATCCAGCATCCTTTACCCGCAGTTATGGTAATGATGAAAAACTTTCGGGCAAGTTTAAAATTTACGGCGGTAATAGTGTTGCGATTAGCAAAATCAAGGAATCAGTTCGTGACTACATTACAACCCAAGTTCTGCCGCAATTAATAGCGCCTGTGACACCACAATTAAACTTACTGCAAAGTGCTGCTACTGCAGGTGTTGTATCAGT
>CAZCXZ010000058.1:0-21600 GCA_964502705.1 Uncultured Candidatus Berkiella sp.
AGGTAGTTTGATTTATTATTAATAATGTTTATAGGTTTAAAATCTCTACTAGTCTTATCAAATAAACAAAATGACAAACTGTCAACTGCGGATGTTTTTCCAACTACATTTACTCCAAATAAGCCCACTATACCCCTTAGATTTGTAAAATCAATTATATTATTTTCTCCATAGGAAAACATATTTGACCACTCGAACTTTAAAGGTGACCATCTAACATTTTTAACAAAGTCGCCTGTATTAATACTACTATTTAAATTTGTATTAATTTCTCTTATAGTATCTAAACCTTTTTGATCGATGGTATTATTTTGTAAAATGTATGTTTCTATTAAATCATTTTGGTACGATATATCTTGAATATTTAGAATATTCAATTTAACTCTATCTTCTGTAGAAATATTATATTTTGTTGATGATATTCTATTTATAGTAATTTCAATAGGATTATATTTTTTCTTTATGATACCCAATGCATCATTCAATTCTGCAACTGCCATATCATATGCATGAACTCTCATTCTACACTTTTTTGGAACATCAGTTGCATCCGGAACAACTCCATTTTTAATTTCTAAGGTGTAATAACCATATTCATTTTCTATAGTAATGAATTTATTAGATTCATTTTTAAGAGTCCACAATACATACCCATGAGTTAATCCCTCGCCATAATTATTTTGCACCAAACTTCCCGGATAAACTATTTTTTCTGATAAGGATTGGGGTTTGTGAATGTCTCCTAAAAGAGTAATATTATATCCAGAAAAAATAGTCTTGTCTACGAGTTCATTTCTTAGATTATAACCAAATTCGTTTGTTGATTTATCAACAATTCCATGAAATAATGCAATTTTTCTTTTATCATTTGGAACATCAACTGCTCTTATATAATTTTTAGGCACATCAAAGATAGATAGGTGACAAAAATATATATCTGCTAACTCATAAACCCCACCTTGCTTCAAATAAAAAATATTTTTTCTATTTAAATTATTTACAATCGGACTTATAGAATCTAATCTATTTGGATTATTTAAATTGCAATTGCCAGAAATAAATATTTTATCTTTATATCTTATTAAAAGAGTTGAATTTGGAGTTGTTAAACAATATACATAATCATTATAATCTATTTCATTTGAAAAATTACAATGTGTACTATTAATTAAATTATTTATTGTACATGATCCCCCGTATAATCTTTTAGAATTTTCATATTTTCCATAAAATATTTTTTTAAAATATGTTCTAGAACGAGCTCCAATAAATCTAGAAATTGTCGATAGAATTTCTATACTCTGTTTATTCATAGAACAAAACGACCAAAAATTCTTATTCTTACAACCATCTCCATGTAAATATCCATCCATAAAAGATTTCAAAGAATTTATATCTTCATTTAAAATTGTCCATGGTATATTCTTATTTAAACACGTAAATTTAATCAAATCTTTATCAGTATTAAAAAATTTAAAAATATCAGTTGCTAGTTGCCCACTTATAGAATATGTCCAAGCGCCATCTTTTTTAATGTATTTATTTATATCTATTTTTATTCCATATTGAGACATTATATTACATATGTAATTTATTTCTCTATCTTTTTTTAAATGAAATTGTATTCTGCCCACTAATCTTTTATTTTTATTAAAATATTTTTTAACAAATGTACCCTCAGCAAAAGAAAATCCAGCTAATCTTGCAAATTTATTTTGTATATAATTATCATTATTAATTATACCATTTAATGGAATATTAATTTTTCTGTTTATTAAAAATTTAGCTTCTTTTTCATATATTTTTTCACCAATAATATTATTTCCTTGTTTATATAATATTCTATGTGTTGGAGTACATATAAATTCCGCATCCTTTCCATTATAATGTAGAAGTTTACCATTGTGACGTCTTTTTATTTTCGCAGTTGGCATTTCAAAGCTTAATTCATTTGTAGATAAATTAAATGTTGTTACTTCTTCGTTTTTATTTAAATCTATATATTCTTTTAAAGATACCCAACCAGTTCTAGTTAAAATTTCATGGTCTCCTGTAAAACAATCGTGGTTTCCTGGTATTATTATCAAAGGACATATATTAGAAAGATTTATTAATAGATTTGATACAATAGAAATAAGCTCTGGAGTCATTTCTGTTTTAGCATGAAATAGATCTCCTAAAATAGCAATAATGGTATTTTCTGTTTTTATTGAATTGATCGATTTATATAAATTTTCAAACACTTGTTTAAATTCAACATGTCGCTTATAAGGCCTTATATGGATATCCGCAATATGTACAATTTGATCTACTGAGGTAATTTTAGTGGTGAGTTTTTTTATTTCCATATATTATTCCTTAAAATTTCATCTTTAATTTAATTATTTTTTCAAAATCTATTATACTTGCACTGTTATATAAATTTATAAACTTTGGAAACCCAAGTTCTGAGGGGTCTTTCTTATTCATCTCTATTAATCTAACATTAATTCCCTCTGAGATAAACTTTTCTATGTAACCTAAAGAAGTTTTAATTGCATCCATATCAAGAGCCAAAAATATATCTTTAACATTTTCAGATAATATTCTCTGTTTAACTGAATGTGGTATATTAGTACCTATTATTGGAATTGCATTTCGTTTGGCTGCAATTGCGTCAAAGACCCCCTCACATAACAGCACTGGAAAATTCCAGCTGATAAACTGATCAAAAAATACTATATTAGAATTTTTTATTGGAGGCATCTTATATTTAGGTTTCAATAAATTGTAATAACTTCTACCTATAAAATAATTTAAGTGTCCATTAGAATCATAAGAAGGTATTATAATTCTATTTTTATATTCCCCAAATTCACAATAACCAATATTATATTGTAAAATTTCTTCTTCTGTAATCCCTCTTTTTATCAAATAAGTCTTAGCATATTTATATTCTGAAGAACTGTGGGGTTCATAGAGAGGAATATATTCTCTTGGTAAGTAGGTAATATTAAACGTTGGTTTTGGTAAATCATCAAATAAATCATCGGTTTCTTTTATAAATAATAAAGTATTTTTATCTACTAATCCATATAACTCTACTATTTTATTTCTATCAACCTTTAATTTATAAAGTAGTTTGACTAAATTTCTACCATACATATTGTTTTCATCTTTACATATCCAGCATCTCCACCAACCAAATTTTTTAGAATTTTCATCGAGATTCACAATAAGTTTTTTCTTATGTAAATCTGATTTTTTACATACTGGACAATAAAATGCTACATTATCACCTTTAGATATTAAACCCTTTTGATTTAAAATTTTTTCAAGAAAACTTAATAACCCTAAATTCACTACAATCCCTTTAAATTATTTATAATTATAAATATAGAAATTATTTCTTAAAAAGTAAGTCAAGTAACAATGGAAATTCAAGAACACAATATGTTTTGCTTCTGTTTCTTCTAAATACAACGAGTGGTATTCTACCTTCCTTAGTATTAGATTCAGCTTGATTTATGGCTGACGTAACATTTAAAGTTTGGGTATTTTTGCACTCGATATCCCAAGGAATAACTTTTTCTGCAGATGGTGATAACTGGATATCGCGTCCCCCAGTACTCATCGTAACACTTTCAATATCACCTTCTACCAATCCATATCCCTTTGTTTTTTCTAATAAAAGATCTCTAACTTCTTGCTGGAGCTTTCGACCTTTATTTTTTCTACTGCGTATTGTGCTCATTTTTATGTTTCCTATGTTTATGTAAATATTTCAGTTGACACATTTTAGAATAAAATTGTCCTTTTTTGGTTTCAAATTTCATAATTATTTGCATTGATCCTCTCTATAATCTACACGTCTAGCCGAATAATAAACGTTGTATCAAGATCATAGTCACGCTTAAATGGAGCTCCTAATTTACCAACCATTACCAACTCATTGTGATCATTATATAATCCTATAGCTGTAACAAGTGGTGGAATTTCAGATGATGAAAACAGTGGTATATATTTATTTGTACCTGGTTCCTGAGCACTTGGATTTAGTGTATTATTAAATTCTGATTCTAGGGCAGTGCATATAATTTCATATTCTGTTATTGTCTGGGTACCTTGAAAATATAATTCAAAATTATGTGTTGCTAATTCATAATAAGATGATGTTGAAATAACTATATGACCACTTTCATAAAACACATTCCCTACCAATACTCTAGGATTATCAGTACCACTAATATATAAATTATAATTACCGTCATCAATATATACATACCCTAGATTCTCATCTGATAAATATACTGACGTTGGTTTGATTCTTTCTCCAAATACCCTATGTGGAATATTTACAACACATATACTATCTTCTAAACTTCTACTAACTAAATGAATCTTATCCATGTCTATATAATTTTGGGTTATATCCAATGGATTTGTGCGAAGATGTACACTCGAACTTGGATAGTATAAATATTTAATAGATTTCCAGACTAATTTCTGATAACTACCATCAGAGTTTTGTACATCTGTTTCTGGATAAAATCGTTTACTTCCTGAGATTCCAATTTGTAGAGATATACCAAAAGTATCATAATTAGATTCATCACAACTCCAATTTTTAAATACCTTAAATATTTTTAAAGATAAATCTGTAGAATCTAAACCTTTAAACACAAATCCGTCGGACATCTTGTTTCCTGATTTTAATATAAAAATAGAAGAATAACCTTTACACCACCAGAAGTCATAAAAAGTCTCATTCTATTATAAATATTGAAGAATAATATTTACATCTTTTTTTAAATCACTTTCCCAGAACCTTAACAACTTATAACCTTTAGTTTTAGCAATGGATTCTTTTAATACATCATTTAGTTTTACCTTATCAACGTCTTTCCAATATGTTTTTGAACCTGGACCACCGTGCCAAAAATCTCCATCAACCTCTATAATTACAGGTCTGTCCTTAAGCTTAAAGTCATATGATTTGCAGATACTATTATCAGTGATAAAGAATTGGAATTCATATGGAATTTTTTGTTGATCTAACAAATCAGCTACTATTTTCTCAGTTTTATTCATTTTTCGGTACGAGAATATTTTCTTAATTGCCTCTGGGGTATGAGTTTTACCATACATTGGATTTTTACTACCTACTCCACAGCCACGAGCTAAACGGGTTTCCGATATTTTCTTTCCAACCCCTGGTCTGTGAGCTGGATTATTATCACCCTTTAAATAATCACTGTTTCCTGGTATAGAAAATCTTTTTCTCTGAGATTCACCTATTTTTTTCCAACTATTATTTTTTGTTCTTCTGAAATTAAACTAAAAAGTCCCCTACCTTTATAAATAATTTTTTTGTGTTCTCCTTCACATTTTCCAGAGCAGGTTGTTTTGTTTGGAGTTAATTTTCCACAGATTAAACAGGGATGCCAGTTGGGAAATTGTTCTATACTATTTTGTACATAATCATCGAATAAAATGTGATGCGTTGTTTTTAAGTGATGAGCCAACCCTTTAATCTTAATTTGTCTATTACAGTGTTTACATTTAACTTGTTTATCAGAATCTTTGTAACATAGTTTACATAATTTGTTATTTGTTGTTTTAGATCCACATTTTATACATGTTTTATTTTTAAGTTGTGGAAATTGATCTAAATTTTTTTCTGCATATTCTTCGTATTTAATGTTATGAACTCTTAGATGGGATGCCATAGAACTTACTTTAAAAATTTTATTACATATTCTGCATAGTATTTCTTTGCTCATAAAAATCTCCTATTTTATTTTCATTATTAATAAATATAGGAGATATACATTTTCTAACCAAACACTAAATAATATTTCTCAAAAATCGAGCCGGACGGAAAATAGGGATTCAAGTGAAAACGACTTCTTAATAGGTTGACTTGTCTTTGCAACTGCAACCAATTCATTACTATTATTATATAATCCTATACTTGTTACATATACCTCTGGATTATCATAAAATTCTGAATATATTATAGTACCATCTGATGCAGAATAAAATGTTGGGTTAGTAGTATAGTTGTATTGTTTATTTTTCAGTCTGACAAAATAATGAGTTGAACTTATTATTTCTTCACTACGAGCTTCAAAATAACAAACAGCTGCTGAACCTGACATTTTACCAAAGAGTTTACCATGATTATCATAATATGCATCACTTGCGGTATTATAATCAAATGGACACAAAGACTCTGAGATTCTCCGAGGATCTAGTAATATAATTCCATATTCTGGATAACATAATCCGTATTCTTTATTAGCCAATGCTCCAGCTGCAACTTCTCCACCTACAACTGTTCCACTAACAACTGCTAATACATTACCGACTGTACTTATATTAGTATCTTCTGCGCCTCCGCTATTGTCAATTAAATAGTGAGTTCCCGATACTGTACTAGTTAGATTAAGTTGCCAGTTTCCTGCATCTAATTTTTGTTTTAAATTAGATCTTTTAATATTTATTGCAATAAAATCAGTTAAAGTTTTAGTACCATCAATTGTTATAAATGAGCCATTTGGATTTGCAAGTAATAAAGATCTATATTGACCATAAATTGCCTGTGTAGAATTGTCCCTATCTGATACATCAGAACCACTTCCTGATACGTGTCCGTATGCAATAGAAAATTCAACTGCTGCACTTCCTGTTGCCCCTGATCCATATACATCGTGATAATACTTCTTTATAGAAGCATCAGCTACAGAAGATGTAGACATTCCCGTTAAAATTCCACTACCATCTGACCAAAGTCCATATGTTACTCTACTTGGTACCTCTGTTACAATGTCATCGTCTAAATTAAACGGTGTAAATACAGATACAGGTCTAGCCATTGTTGTTTGAATTACGTCATCTGCCATTTTTATCTCCTAATTATATTAACTTTGATTAGTAACACCTTCTACTATATATATCGGAATAGTAACAGTACCACCTGTTTCATTTCCTGTTATTATTAATGTTGTTGTTGCTGTTATACCAGGCCTTATTGTTTTTGCCTGAAGCAAGAATGACAATCCAACAACTGAATATCCTGGTTGATATGTCGATGTAGGCAGCGTAGTTGCATTTCCCTGAACATTAGCTAGAACACTCAATGTTACATATGCTGTACTGTATATAGTTGCTGTGTACCCCAGTGTTGCATTTAACCCATTTACAGTAGAAGGAGTGACTTGTTGTGATGACCCAGGATATGTTGCAGTTTTTGATGTTAAATGTATTGATGTTAGACCAACTGTAACCATAGGTATAGTAGTTGTTCCTTTTGGTAATGTTACCAATTTATGTTTCATCATTTTACTACCATCTGGAATAGCTTCTAACATAGGTAAATTTTCTATTGCTACAGAATAATAATCTGAACCAGATGGATGTGTTCTATCATATAAACCATAATCAATTTCATCATCTGAAAGAGCAAATTTAGTTATAGAAAATTTTCCCTGTGAAAATAATTCGCGACCCCGTTTTGTTAGAATGGCGTCAACCGAAATTTGATCATTGTTTAAATACGACATATTTGTTCTCCTTAATTTTAAATTCTAATTCTTATAAAATTATAACCTAGACCTTCTAATTAGCATAGAGTTCCACAGATTTACTAGTTTATTTTGTCAATCCTTTATTCCAAGGAACTGTTCCTTTGTTTACCATTTCTAATCTATGTGTTTATTCTTTGAGGTTATCTAATTACTTTATTAATAATATATATTGAATTTTTAAGTTTAATTAATTATTTTAGGTAATTGTTTGTAGTAATTGTATCATTATTTAAATACGACATGTTTGTTCTCCTTATATCTTAATTCTTATAAAATTACAACTTAAAAAATTTTGTATTTCACGCTGTCTTGTAATATCTTTTTCTTTTAAATTTCCATTTCTATCAAAATGGTGTTGTTCATCAACCTCAACTACTACGTTTTTATCTTTATCATATCCATCTACGTAATATCCCAGAGTTTTAATATAAAATTCTCCACCGTTTTCTGCACGTTGGAAGTTGTAACCATTAGCTATACCATAATCTTCTATTATTTTGCAAGCACCAATGTTATAATTAGGAATAGCAGTACCAAGTCTAGTTTCTATTCTTTTTATAGCTGACAGTCTCATTTTTCTTTTTGTTCTTTCAGAGTGATGTTTTCCTAACATTCCTCTATTCGCTTCAGACATCTTTCTTTTTGTTTCTTCCGAAAATGGTTTTCTAGTTTTACCTGTCCCCGTCTTAGATATTTTTTGCTTAGTTTCTTCTGAATGGTGTTTTCCTATATGTGACTTAGACATATTTTTTCTAATTTCTTCTGTTCTTATATAAACCCCGCTTGGCATATTTTTATATTAATATACAGATTTTTTAAAAATTTAATAGTTTTTAATTAATGATCTGCAATTTTGATTTTCCATCATCTTTTGATTTTAATACCCTCTTATCTGTGATCCAGGTCTGAATTGCAGGTAACCTATCAGTAGTCATTGATTCATTATTAGAACAACCCATCCACTTTAATCTCTTTTCCCAGGTACCGAAACAATTAAAATATTTATAATGAGAAGGATGATATCCTATCCATGTAGCAGAACCAATATATCCACTAGTTGGTATATAAGACTGAGACAGAGGTATTTTAACTTTATGTTCATAGGTAATATTATGATCAAAGTCTACAATTGGACCTATAATGTTTACAATACTTCCTGATAAACCATTGTAATAATCTGTTAATTCTATAGTCATAGGTAAATTATAATTAGCATAACTAGAACTAACTATGTACATAACATCATTCATATAATAAATTAACTCAGGTAAATTATCATATCCAGAGTTACTCATTGTTACAATGGAATTTATATCATAGTATACATCAGTTGATATATAACTACTTGTAATATTCCTATAATGTTCTGGCATATCAATTGATTGTTCATAGTGATGGGGAGTAATTATAGGTTTTATATATTTTGTCTTCGCTCTTTCTAACAAAGTTTGTTCATAGACAATACCAAAATTAATATGACATCTTGCGGGTACCATTAACCTTAGGTGGTCAAACAATGTTGGATCATAATATTTAATATATCTCAAATAATCATTTACACCAATTTTCCTTGAACTATTGTGCCAATAGATATTTTTTAACTTGTCTAATTCTGAATATGTATCATTATATAAATCTATTGGGTTACCTATTAAGTCTCCCGGATCAGATATTGCTAACGTTTTAATCATATCTTCGTTTACTGGATCTGAAGGAGTAAAATATATTCCCAGTCTATTTGAATCAATTTGTGATAAATCATATTGACCTATTTCCATCTTATCAGTAGGTGAAAGTGGTCCTAAAAGCGTACCATTTTCTATTCTAACTTTATTAGAAGATTGTCGTGAGCTTCCTAAATTTATACTATGTGCTTCAGATTCATATTCATATAAGCTATATTGGTAAGGAAATACTGTTATATTGGGAAATTGACTAAATGTAGTTTGAAACTCGTACCCATTAGATGGTGCTTCATTTGGTAAACCAATACTCACCATAGTATTATCACCAACATCTAATGGATTATTAAACGAATATTTTAACAATAAATCATTATAGGAGGCTGTAATAGTGTCACCTATAAATGACTGAGGATATCTGGTGTGAGTATTTATTGTTGTTCTTGCTAGAGCTGTATCCCATAATCTAAATTCATCTATAGAACCGTAGAATGCTTTTACATTTGAAAATCTATTAACTACATCAGTACCACTTACCACTCCACCAACGTTTACATATGAATGAGATGAAAAATATAAGTTCTGGCTAGCTGATACTATTAGTGATGCAGATACTGCATATAGGATAGAACCATATAAATATTTATTTGCATATAGATGATATTCATTTGATATATCCCCATCAGATGCAGTATCTTTCTGAAAAACAACGTGAATGGGATTATTATCATAAATTGGAAATTCACTTGTAGAAGCAACAAATAAACTACTAGTATCATTGCTGTTTGGAATTACAAATTGTAGGTGACCTGTGTCTTCATTTGTATATATTGTATGTATTCCGAATAAACTATTAAGTGTACCTGCCCCATTAGTAATTTTATCTAATTCAAATAAAGACATTGTAGCATTTTTTGTATATGCACTGCCTGTTGTTATAAATCTAAATTCAATGCAACTTGGTACCCTATTATAAATTGAATTACTTCCTGTCCATACACCCATCATACTTGCAGTTGGAATAAAATCTAATGCATAAGAATAATTATCAAATCTATATTCATTCCATATAGATGAACTTACATCTGGGCCTCCAAATTCTCTAACATATAAAAGAGTAGATGGTATACCATAACAAGTAACCATTGCTCTAAGACCACGAATAGTACCCTTCGTTTTGTACAAATATGGTAGATTGTTTAAAATTCTTTTCCATATTTCTAATGTTGCATCTCTTAATGTTATATAATCATCTCTATAAGACATATTAAATAATAAATATTAATTATCAACCATTCCTGTATTTGGTACGGAAATAATAAAAGAATAATTGAGATTTTGCGAATATCCTATCGCTGTGAATAAAAGTCCGACTAAGACGAATAAGATTAGTTTTTTCAATTTTTAATTGCACCAATGTGAGGCTTCTCAAAATTATACCAGTCATGGTTATCAAGAATTAAATTATTTTGTCTATCAAAAAAGTCTCCATTCTCGTCTGCTACTGCATCAAGTATTAATCTTAGAACGGATGTAGTATCACTTGCATTCAAAGCTGGACTACCAGTTGGTAAAGTAAAGTTGCTTGTATTTATTAAATCCTCAATCACTCCAACATGCTGTAAGTTATCGGAAATTGTAAGTTCTTCTTGTCCATTCAAAGCATTAAATTCACTTGTTGTATATGTTCCTGGTATGCTGCCTAATTGAAGTGTTATCATATCATCTGATGAACCCCTGCTCGGATAAAAGAACAAATTATTTTTATATGTCTGGTTCCTATTGGCAGTGGCTCTTGTTACACCCCCACTTGGATAGCGTTGATTAGTATATAACATAAGATTATTGGAAAATTTAGCCCATTCTCCTGGAAACATACAAACCTGATTTGTGAAATCGTAAAACGTATTATTGAATACAGTATTACTATCTGAGGTTAACTCTGGATATTCCTCACCCATGCTTACGCCCCATCCAGAGTTTGACCCAGTTGAATGAGAGTTTGTTGATGGAACTAAATTTTCAAAGATATTATAGTAAACCTTATTACCGATTGAAGAGGACATTTGTACGCCCACTTTTAAGTTATGGAAATAGTTGTTATACACATTGGTATAATATTGTCCATATTGGGCGGCTCCACCAATCTGCATGCCTTTCGATAAACTCACTGATGAGGTTACTTCATTATTATAAAAATTGTGATACTGTGTAAGTCCAGTCGTACCTATTATATAAATACCCATCCACCAATCTTTGATATAGTTGTCGTGAATATCCCAATAACTAGAGTTATCAATATACATCCCATAAGGTGTCCTTTGAGTATAGAATACATAATCATAGTCCCAATGGCTGTCAATTGTATCATTTGAAACAGTTACATAATTTGATTTCTTATCTGTTCCGCTCAATCTATCACCAGCTATGGCTGCATAATTACTATTTTTACCTATGTTACAGTTAGTAATTGTAATATAATCAGCACCTGCCAATCCCAGCGAAGCATAACCTCCCCCTTGAATATCTAATCCATTAATAGTAATATAATCTGCATCTTTTATTAAAATAGTTTCTCTTACTAAAGCTCCGCTTATTACTGGTGCTGGAATTTCAAAAGAACTATAAACAGTCGCTGGATTAGAAGCAGCATAAACGTGAAGATAGTAACCAGTCCCTTTATAATGATGGAATGGATGTTCGGGACAAACACCATAAGTACCATCTCCATTATCACCCCTTTGTAAATACTCCATCCATACCGTAGGCTCAAACTTATACCACCCAGCTAATTTAACCTCTGAACCACTTAACCAAAGTCGGTCAATAACTCTGTCTGATAATAAAGTCATTCGCCAAACATTAGTTAGTCCACTTACTGCTGACCAGTTGCTTCCATCCATAGCACCGTTTACAGAATCTTTCAAAGTTAAAATTGGTTTTAATCCAATACCATAAGAATCAATATAAACAGTATCTATGCCAGCAGTCCTTCTGATAGTCCACGCACCTTTATAAGTATATCCTTTCAAAAATAAAATTGTATCTCCGCCAGCAAAAGTTAAATCAACTATCTGTGAGTAAGTAAGCGTATCACCGCCACCCCATGGGCTAACATAAAAATCAGCAGTTAAAGTTGCTCCGCTTGTTGTCGTGAATGAACCATCGGAACTATTCACCCATCCATTATCATTCAAAGCAGTTACATCCCACATATAACCTGACGAAGCAGTAAGCCCAATTAAAGTAACATAAATCCTTGTGCTATCAATCCAAGTTAAAGCAGATGTAACTAATCCACTTGTTTGCCCAGCAGTATCAAGCAACCTTACCCCATAGGTTGTCGCTTGCGGTATAAAAATAAAAGTGTCTGCTGATACAGTTGAATCTGACAAACTTCCTATCCCATACCGAATACGATAAGAAGTCGTGTCATTATTTGTCTTAATCCTAAAACTTACTGTTGCCGAATCATCATTTACTCCAACAACATTTAATGCGGTTAATCCTGGGATCGAACTCGTTGAACTTCTTGTAGGATGATGATAATAAAAAGAACCTATTCCAACCGAAGCAATCCATGTACTTCCTATGTGTATTCTTGCAGAATCTAAATCATTCTCAAAATCGTATTCATACGTGATATAAGCAGAATCTCCAACCATTGAAGCTAAAACATTAAAAGGCGATGCTGGCGGCTCATCAGATAATACCTTTTCATAAGCCCCCATATCTGCCAAATCAGTTAAAGCATCTGGTATTGGATTGCCGATAATATCAGTTTCTAATCCCAAATTAGTTCCGGCATCTATTGCTGGACTTGTGATTAAGCTGTCTAAACGTAAACTAAAATCCCCGGCAAACATATTTGTCCAAACTTTTGTGAAACTGTTATATGGTTCTGCTTTCCAAGTTTTAACCTGGAATGAATTATCCTCAAAATCAGTATTTGAAACTATGGTAGGTAAGCTATCATATTCGACAGCGCCTATTCTGCCCAGAGACAAGCTTGAAGAAGCATAGGCATTAAAATTTAACGCTTTAACATTTGCTAAGTCATCAATAATCCATGCTTTCCTTGGATATGCTTCGGTATAGCTTAAATTATTTTCATAGAATAATTTTGTGTTAATTGAAAGTAAACTTGTATCACCTGCACTATAAAAACTATTATTCCTAACATAAGCAGAATCTTTGCTAACTAATTTTATATCTCTAGTGTTATTATCAAATAAATTATTAGCATATAAAGCATCGCCAGCTGATGAATCTAAAATAGCTTGTATATTATTTGTAAATTCATTTCTTGATAATGTTAATGAATCGATCGTTCCAGTTGCGGTTATTCCATATCTTGTTTTTTCAATTTTAAATCCGCTTATAGTGGATTGACTTGTAACTAAAAAACCATCTCGTGTTGTTGCTTCAACTGCTGAAGTATCGGTGTATCTATTAACATAAAGAGTATCGTTTTTATAATGCCATTCTTTCAAAGTATCGACTAATGAAGCATCCGAAACCTCTGTACCCAATATTCCACTTAAAAATACTTGATACGTTGTATCTGGGAATATTGCATAGTATTTATTTGAATCAAGTCCACCAGTTTCAGTTTTTGTAATTATCCCAACTGCTATATCGGTTTGTTTATCAAATGTTAAGGTTGAATAACTTGCTGCTGGAAAATTTTCATATCCATCTACCCCACTATCCTTATATCCCCTCGTTGTTTCTGTCTCTCCTGTTGACGTTCCTATTGGTACGCTAATTGTACTATTAGCAACAATAGAAAACCAAACAGTATCACTTAAATACTTACCTTCACCCCAATAACGAGACACATTCCAAGTATTAGCGGCAGTTGTATCTATAACTTGGCAGCTATCAGTTATCATAGTAATATCGCTGTTTGTTCTGGTATTCAAACAAAGTTTCACTACGTCTGCATCCGAATTAATACCATGATAAACCATATAAGCCCAAAGCTTACCTGGATTAGCAACGTACACTCTCCATGTCCATATCCTATCAGCAGCAGCCGAAGTTACCGTTGTACTTGTACTACTAAAGTAATTAACATTAGTGTCTGAGGAGACAGTATTAATTTGCTGCCAAGCATAACTGTGTGAATAATCCACAGTATCACCGCCATACAATAAGGGCGGGTTTGATAAGTTATAAGCAGTAATAACACAATTTTTTGTATTGGTATAAGTGGAGTCTGGTAAATTTCCAACAATAAAAACCGTATCTGTTGGTGCATCAACTAAACTTAAAGCCGAAGGTAAATATTTTTTAGCTGTTTCATAAGTCAGTCCATCTCCGTTATCATTTGCTAAGGAAGTAACAACATAAATATTCGTTGTGGTATCGTTTATACTCGAACCAACCCCAAAAATAAAAGGTTTGAGTTGTGCTAATACACTAACCGAACTGAGTAATATTATTAAGATTATTTTCATTAAAAATTCTGCATTACCATTCCAAATATTCTTGAACCTGACCTGAAGAACTGATATATATCCGTTTTATCTGCTGTTTGTGTTGGTGCTACTCCACCTTGCCATACTATTGCAGCATCACTAAAAGTGGCCGTGTAACTTCCGTTACTGAATATCTCAACCGTTATCCATTGTGCATCTGCTTCACTTGAAAATGTATATTCAGAATTAACCGCAATAGTATCTCTAAATATTGAAGCTGAATCCCAAGCTATGTTAAGAGAAGTTAAACTTCTTATCGGTGATTGTACTGTCTCAAATTCTAAAGAACCAGCAACATCTAATTTAGCCGAGGGTAAAACAGTACTGATGCCGACATTGCCCGCCTTTAGATAAAGCGTATTAACTATTGCCCCAGAATTTTCTGAAGTGAAAACATTTACAGAGTTTTGTGATAAAGTGAAATCTGCCCCTGGAGTTAGACTTGTAATGCCCATTAACCCTTCCGCAGCCGAAGCCCGATTAATAGCATGTGCAGTAGTTCCAATGTACATCGTCTGTGCCAAAGCCGCTGCACCTATGTCACTTAATACTTCTGCATAACTTCTGCCTAATAATCCCGTTGCCGTGAACTTTGCATAATCATCTTCAGCTACATCAGCAGCGTTAATTTGGACTTTATTTGTATTTGCAATTCCAAAAGTTAAGCTTGCTTGTTTAGCAGCTAAGGCAGCATCAAGATAGGCTCTTTTATAAAAATAAGTAGCACTATCAGCTATGGACAATTTTCCATTAGCAACAGCATCAATGTAAGCACGTTTATAGAAGTATATGGCACTATCAGCAATACTAATTTTCAACAAGTCAGCAGCACTCCTTGCTGCGCGCTCAAGAATAAGTGAGTCATTTATTAAAGTTTTTGTTCTAGCAAGATCACTAGTATTATAATCAAATATCATTGTTTGAGCAACGGCACTATTTACAAGAACATGAAGTGCAATTTTCTTAGTGATTCCGCCACTTACCATTATAGTATAATCTGTACTATCAGGTGAATTTAGTGTAGGCAATTCGGATATTTTTACCTGACCTATAATCATGGTTGAAAGTAAAATTGTAAAAAATAATATGTATTTAAATTTTTTCATAACAATATCCTATTTAAGTCTATAAAATACAAAATTCAATAATTAATCATAAAAACATAATTTAGTACCATGCTTTTATGACTTGTTTAAGTATAGAAGTTAAATCTTCTTTAGTTTTATATGGAAGTTTAATTGTTTTCATTTTCCTGTTGTTATAATATTAGTGGTATACCATCTTCTGTTAATAACACTAAATCATTTTCTGTTAACAAATAATATTCTGTATCTAAATTAGAAGTTCCCATTATATTGGCTAAAAATTTAGTTGATACTGTACTTCTTATATCAAAATTCTTACTAGCAACTTGAATGTTTATTATTTCTTTTGGTATACCTTTGTATACATGATGTTCAGTCTGATTTTTAGAAGTTATACTATTAATATAAATATAGTTGATATCAAAAATTTGAGCAATCATATCAATAAATTTAACAAAGTTGTCATTTTGTACATCTAACTGTATTTCCAATGGAACAAAATTCGTTAACTTATTTGGGTTTTCATTATCATATACACTTGCACTATATATCTGAGAATTATACCAATCTATTGCTGCACTAGAAGAATATGAATATAATAAAAATGAACCTGAACCAGCAGAATTATACTTGGGCCATGTAGCAGCAGAAAATATTCCTTCTGAGCCGCTTTCAGCCGAATGACTCTCAAAATACATATATTTTTCATAAGAATCAAATGAATTTAAAGTTTCAAATTTCTTATTATCGTAATATATCTTACTAGCAGATATTTCAGGTGTTCCTGTACTTGCACTTCCAATTGTTCCTGATGTTAATGTAAATATTTTAGAATCATAAAATTCAATTTGACCGACTTTATATTTAAAATTTTGTAACCTCTGCGTTGCTGAGCTAAAATGAATAAAATTACTAAATGCCCTAAAGTCGGTATTTAATTCCATTCCTTCAACTATACTACCACTTAAGAATGTTCTAATTACATCTTTATCTGTTATTGAACCTGATGGTGCTGTTAATGAATCAAAATTTTCTAAGTTTGTTGTTCTCTGCGTAACATTTAGTAATTTATAATCTATTTTTGGACCTAGAAGTTTTTTTAGTTCTCCTTCATACTCAGGTATCTCTGTATACAAGGTAACTTTATCTTCATATGTATCTAATAATTTTTCTACTATCCAAAATGTATTATTAATATCTAATGTACTACTCAAATATTCATAAAATTTAAAAAAATGTCTATTTTCTAATAATTTAGAATTAATGATTAAGTTGGAGTTACCTTCTCCAAAATTCACATATGTTTTTAATTTTTTTATCCCTGCAATAACAGTATTAACATCATTAGAATAAGAAAGTGGTATTAAATATTCTATTTCATTTCTAGATGGGGAAATTTGTTTAATAAGTAATTTATTAGCTACATCATCAACTATTTCGTTACCTATTAATTTCCTATAAAATTCATATTTTATCTTATATACACCAGATGAATATCCTAATACCCGTAAATGCATTCCAGGGTTAATTAATAAAGAATCATTTGTTACAAATATACTCTTATTTAATTCGGATTCAAAATTTAATTTATTATAGTTAATTAACTCATTAGTAGCTACATTATATACAAATAATTCTAAATAAACATCTAGCCCTATATCCTGAATATATCCTGGTGAGAAATATCCTTCGCCAGTCTTTTCAAGTTTTTCTAATCTCTTATCAACTACTTTAACATCTCTATTTAAATTGTTGTTTATAGGCATTTTATTAATAATCTCCTTTAAACGATATGCTTAATTGTGAATCTGCATTTGTTAAGTGTTCCACTGTTAAAGTAGTGAATGGTATAATTGGAATTGGTAAATCAATTGGTTGATAGTAAAATAAATCCTGATACCATTCAAGTTTTGTCACATTAATAGGTTTTAATTCTTCACTAAATATAATATCTATAAGTCCTGGAGGTACCTCAGTGAATTGAATCTCATTAGACCTATCACTTTGACTATATAAAGGTGGTCTAATTTGTTTATTAAATTTCTCAGGATGCAATCTAGATCTAACAGTAATAGTCACATCATCATATCTCCACCACCAAGATGAGTTTATGTCTTGCTTTAGAATAAGTATAAGATTACCTGTATTAATATTTTCTACATAGTGTCTAAATGTTATATTTATTTGTTTATTTGAGCTAACATTTCCAGGTGGTCCAAAATATAATATCTTTTCATCTATATTCGCAACATTAAGATTATTAATTAGTTTTACATCAACATATTTACGATCTTCATATGGAAATGTTGGACCATTTTCATTATACCAGATTTCTTCAACATCATTAGGATCTATATTTTTACTAAAATCTATCTTAATATATCCAGGAGGAATTTTCGCTTCTTGTATGTATTTCCATTCTGCTTGTTCTGGAGTCCAAATTGGTTTATGTGTCCATGTATATTTACCAGAAGGAAATGTAACATGACTTATGGTAACACCTAAATCAGAAACATCAAATTTTCCAGAATAATCTACAAATGTTAAACTCATTTTAGCAAATTGATTTTCATCAAAATAGACCTCTTTGTTACTAACTATTATTCCAACTGTTGCAAAATTTTTAACTGTTGCATCTTTGATTAATAAATGGGTATTTCCTTCTTTAATACCTTTTATCACAAGCGTTTCACCATTTATAGATGCAATTGCAATTTCTGATTCAGGTGCATTATCTATTCTATATGGTAAAGCTCCATACTTTAATGTACAATTTATTTCTTGATTTTCGTTTATTGTCACTATAGATGGAATTACAGTAATACCTTCACCTCCGCCCCCCCCTGATAATATAACATGTAATCGTGTAATTTCTTCTCTTAAAGATTTTGTTACGTTTAACAAATATTGCCTTTCTCCTAATAATGCTGTTACAGTATCTGGATTTTCAAATATATATGCACCATAATAAAATGAATCAAATAAATATTTATCACTATAAGCAGTTTTATAATTGACATCTGTTTCATGTGTAATAATTTTAGAAACATAGGGTTTAATTCCATTTTGAGCCGACATAGATGCTACTACCTCATATGTATAATCAACGTATGAAGATGTTCTACTTGCAATAGGTACCCTACTTTCAATTATACTTGAAAATGGAATATCAAACACTGCTCTTGTTGCATTTAGTACTACCCAAAATTCATTAAATGATTTCTCATTTTCTGGTGAAAGATTATTGGGAAAGTGTTTACTAAATGGGTCTGAATATTTAACAATCTGTTTATCTAGTATAGTACTTGCTGCTTGGTCAACATATTTTACTATTGAATCCAATGAAGTATTTTCTGCCTTTAATATATAAATTTCATTGTCAAAGTAGCTTTTAGATACTATTAAGTCTTCATGTAAATTTAGTACTAACGATTCTGTTGCTAACCAATCTGACTGACTAATCAATATCATACCAGGAGGTATTATAGATTGCTGAGCATCTATCAAATCTTGAGGTGGTACCAACTCTTTAAATTCTGTATCCATTATATCATCTAAATAGGGTGATGAATAATAAAACAGCATAGAATCTAATTCTACAAATTGGTGTTCATCGGTTGCCTTAATAGTTGAACTCGAAATTGACAGTATACTACCATCATCAGAACGACTAGTTACTAATTCACCTTCTATTGTGTTATATATTTGACTATTTATTTCTGCCATTTTTTATCTTCATGTGACTAAAAATTCTGTTGGTAATTCAAAAATATTTTCTAAGGATCCAGAAATTACCTTAATCTTCTGTTTATTAAAATTTTTCCACCTAGTTTTTGCAGCATCTGACATTTTTTTAATAGTCTGATTAGAAAATTTTCTATTGGTGAGAGAATTTCTTTGTTTTTCTTTATATATTTTCATTTTATTATCTGCTTCTATTTTCCCATATTTTTCAACCCATGTGTTATATAAATTTTTTCCATATCTTGAATTATTTTTTCCTTTAGAAGTGCCCCGCACTATCATTATGTTGGAAATTTTTAATTTTTCTAATGCGCTCTTTATTCTACTATATGCACATTTTTTAGAACAATGTTTCTTATACCAGCCTCTATTAAATTCATTTAATGTTAAACATAGTGTATACTTATTTTTACATTTTAAACATTCTAATATATAATTAAATCTTGGACACATCTTAGATATAGATAATTTATGTATTGCTTCTATTGATAATAATCCACCTTCACCACCATGTGTCATATTACACAAGTTGTCAATTCCTATTTCTTTAATTCTACTAATTTCTTTTTGAAAACATTCTTGTTCATTTTCTGATTCAAAAGTTTTATTATATATTGGTTCTAATTTTTCGTCTATTAATTGTTTTAATTTATTTTCTAAGTGTTTATTAATTAAAGTTTTATTATTTTTTACTTTTTTAAAATGCTGATGCATTCTATTATTTTTGCCTTTTCCAACATAGAATATTAAATTAGTTCTTGGATCAACTAACTCATATGTATAATATATCATTTATTATCTTACAACCTTAAATGAAACAGGAAGTTCATAAATATTCTTCAATGATCCTGATACAACCTCAATCCTTATATTATAGTATCTAGAGGGATGAAACGAATTCATCCAGATATTGAAAAAACTTCCACTGGAATCACAAGAGATTTTAGTGCTCCCTGTATCAAATGGTATTAGAGTGTGTAATGATTGAGCATCTACAATCGAATAATAAGAAGATGATGGTAAATATTGCAACATTTCATATGCATTATTAATTGAATATGATCTCCTTGGATATTTTTTTCTAACACCAAGTCTTATTTGTACTTTTTCTCCGTTATTATATTCACTGTCCATGTTCTTCGCATATATGTACATATCGGTCATATTAGAAGAAGTTAAACTTCCAGTTATAAATGAAGAATCATCCCATGCTACTTCTAATTTAGGATTATATATTGTATTAGTATCTATAGAATAAAATTGTAAATAACCATAGTCTTTAGTATTAGTTTCTTCTGAATCTGATCTCTTAATTAAAAATCCATTGTTTACATAAGACTCATTAAACCAATTATTTACTATACTTGTAACATCAGCCCTTAAATCTGCTAATTCATATGTATAATGACCAGACGATTGAAATGTATTTTCGTTAGACCACAAAGAAGTTGTTACAATATCAGCCAAAATATAATCTGAACCAGTTGCATCCCAATAAGTTGGAACATCACCATCACTAGCTGTCCAGCTCGCACCTGCAGTTCTAATAGGATAGTCAAATCTTTTACCAACACCTTGTACCCAACTTGATGAAATTGGGTATATGTAAAGATTAGTAGTTTGTTCTTGATTTTTTGCAGTACAAATATACATATTTAAATAAAATCTAGGATTAGCAATTGTACCGTCAACAATGGATTGAGAAATATCAGTTAGATCAAACTGAACTAGCGCACGCGAGTTAATAGTTGACACTATAGCTGAACTATAACTTGCCGAAGAAAAAGTCTTAATAATTTCTAGAATTTCGTCACGACCACAATTCTGTGTGGGATGATCCGAATATATAGTTGTATCGACACGCGCAAATTTAAGGTAATGCATCACTTATCTCCCATTCTCTAAGTTCTATAAATTTACAATTGAGTAAAGAAACAATTTCTTGTTTTCTACTTTCATCTCTATTAACTTTATTTTTATGAGCTCTCTCATAATATTCTATTACAGTATTTCGAATCTTATCATATCCATCTACCCA
>CAZCXZ010000059.1:0-15759 GCA_964502705.1 Uncultured Candidatus Berkiella sp.
GCATTGCGTGTTGCCTTCATGGGCTAGAGGCAGCCAAATCACGCCATTCTGCTGATCGATCAATTCAGGCTTAGGGATAATAATGGCCTGGTTTTGAGTTGCTGCATCTGAAACCAGCTTGCCTTCATAAACTACCTTTGAAAGTGGATCACATACGGCAGGATGCATGCGAAAGGTACGCTCTAGAAAAATGCCTAACTCTTCTGGCACAACAGCGTGATCACCTAAGAAATATTGCAAGCAAGATAAACCCGCTTTATCAGGATGAGCTCCTTGTGTTGGCTGTTCAAGCTGCATTTGGTCACCCATTAAAATGATATTCCGAGCAGCACCGGATACGCCTACCAAATGCGCCAAAGAGACTTGGCTCGCTTCATCGATGAATAAATAATCTAATGGGTTACTCCAAGCTTCATCATCACATAAAGCATAAGCTGTCGCCCCCACTAAATGAAAAGTGCTATAAGGCTGTTTCTTGGTAAAGTCAAAAGCTGTTCGATAAGTGAAATTAGCATATTGCTCTTTGGGATATTTTTCTTGAAATTCTGCTTGATTACTTCCAAGACCAGCAATTTTTACAATATTAACCTGTTCTCCCAATAGCGGTTCCATCAAATTCATAATAGCTGCATGGCTATTGGATAATACTCCCACTCTTTTACCTTCCGCCAACAACGCTTTAATCACGTGCTCAGCCGTATAGGTTTTTCCCGCACCAGGTGGCCCTTGAATGCAAAGACAAGTGTTATCCATGTTTTTAACTGCATCGATAATTGCGTTAATATATGTTTCATTTTCAGGATATAAAGAACGAGTAATCGGTAGTAAGCTTTGGCTTCCCTGAAAGACAGGAGAAGACTGAGACAAGATAGCTTCAAGCGGCCCGGCTACTTTGCTCTCATTAAAGTATTTTTCAGCGACATCACAAATTTTATATTCAAGCTTAGCGGTATCTATAAAAGGATCTTTACCTAAAATAGCAAACGTGTCTGGCAATTTACTTGCTTCAGATCCTCGCATCGTTAGAATCAGAATGGTTTTATCTTCTTTGGCTTCAAACTTAAGTGCATCAACTTTCAGATCGTGCTCTAAGATAGTTCCCGCTTTAAACTTATCTTTTCTAATTGGCTGCGTGTTATCAAAATCGCACTCAATGATCACTTTGCCATTTTCTTCATAATGATGAATGGCTTTAACATCAACAATCACACATTCATCATCAAACAGTTCAGCATGGGATTTTTCTAAGCGATCATAATATTCCCACGCTTTTGCTTTACTCTCTCTGATAAAATATTCAACTAAGTCGTTAAGTAATTGCGCCTTTGGTTCATCATGCAATTGGGCTGTATCTTGAAAACGTTTTAATAACAATTGTTGACGAGCTTGCAATGCCGCTTTTTTCTCAGAGTATTTTTCTTGAGCCTCTGTACGTTCTTTTTCTTCATTACCGGCATTAGGATCAACATATTCGATGTTATTTTTTTTTGCTTGCTTTCTTAGCCAATCAACAAGCTCTAGTGTCGACTCGCAATCATCGATGTTGTATTCTCGGATCTGCATTAACTCAGGCCAATTATCCCAATTGAAACTATCAGCACTAAGCCAAGAGGCATAACCTTGTTTGTCTTGGCACCACTTTTCAACACCACCTGATTCTCGCCATTTTTCGTAAAATACAATGGACTCATCACCCGAAGCTACGGCAGTTTCTCGTTTGCCCCGATACAAGTGCTCAATATTTTTAAGGGAATAGCTTGGCTCGCCAATTAAAAGGCCATTTTTGACGATTTTATACAAATCAACAAAAACATTATTTCTAAGCAGTTCGTCCACTTTCTCTGTTTTGGTGTTATAACGGTTAGATATTCGGCGGATTGCAGTCACTTCATAACTGGCATAGTGATAGATATGCATTTTGTTATCTTGTTGCCAACGCTCGTATACCCAATCAATGAATAACTCAAAAGCGTGTTTTTCTTGTTCCTCAGTATGTGCCCACCAATCTTTATAAGCATACTGCTTCCCTTTGGGTGTATCAGCATCGATATAACTTACTGCCCATAAGTATTCTAAACCACCATCAACTAAGGGATGCCCTTCTATATCAAAATAAACATCTAATGGTGATGCTAGCGGTAATGCTGATAAACCCTTTCCGTGTTCAATAACTTCAAAATTAGGTTTGTCTTTTCCTTTTGATTGCTTTTGAATCTTAGCTTGTGCTTTCAGTTTGCTAAAAATGCCTTCGCTCACGCCACTTATATAACCCTTTTCAGTTTCAACAAGCGCACTGAGGGTATCAATCCCTGCCTTGTTTAACTTCTTAATTTGGTTTTTACGAATATTAGCCACTAACGCTAAACTATCCATTTCATTCAACAGCGTTTTCGCATGAGTTTCCCAACGCCCAAAGTCTGTGCAAAATGCAGGATCGGGACATTGACTCATGTCAGCTGAAAAATTCCTCTGAAAGCTTAAAAAGTCATCTTTTAAATAATTAAAATAGGCATAATATTGTTGCACTCTAAAGGTTTCGACTTCTTGATTGCCCAAAACTAATGAACACTCATCAGGTAAGCGACCTTGAGCAGCTTCCAGGATCCAGCTATAAGCACAAAGTTGAATTAAGAAATATGGTCGTACTGTCTTCGTTAATTTAGTATCACAGGGTTGGTAATAGTAATCACCTAAAGCAGAGTGACCCTCGTGACGAATGAGAAAATCAATGTATCCAATAAAGTTATCTCTACTCAAGCACCCTTGATAAATGACTTTATATCCTTTCTTCATAGCGTCAAGAGTATCTTGTTCAGCTTGGCCTTTGCTTCTATCAATGATAACAACCTGATCATCGCCATATTGTGCTTTCAATACGGATAAATAATTTTGTTCATGTAATGTGCCTTTGTTTGCTAACAGCGACATCATGGGATCATCATCAAGTGAAATCTTATTTGCTTCTGCTGGTTGCTCAATCTTAAAGCGTTCCATCCAAGTTGCAAATTGAGAGCGCATATAAAGGATCATATCTGAAGGAGAATAACGGTAGGTTACCTGGTCATTTTGAATTAATTTTTCCATTAACACGTACCTTAATTAAGTCTACAGACAATCAAGATTATTTCTTTTAAATTAGACCTGTAACTTTGGGTTGCTTATTAATATGACATAGTAATTTGATATTAATCATTTCTGACTAGCTTTTAAAAAAAATCCTTCATCTATCTCAAATAGATCCGGTGTGGATCGCTGTACACCTATTCCATTCTCCATAAGCAACATAACAAGTTGTCTACCATTCATTAGTGCTACAGGCTCTTTTTGTGATTGCTCAGCTTCTACCTTAGCGCCTGCGCTAAAATCACTTGTAGTAATTATTAATCCTTTCTCATGCGCACCTACACTTCCACGTACTTGTTGAACTACAGGAGCTTGAACATTCTTCTTCCATCTCTTTACCTGGATAGCCATTATGATTCTAATTGCTTCACCAACTACTAATGTGCCACGAACATCTATGCCACCATCTCGGTAATACTTTGTCACTTCTACACTTTCAAAACCTATCTTAGTGAGCAACTGAGAAACTATTTGCTCAAATTCAATAGGTTTCATTTCATGTAAATTTTTCAAAAGATCTTTTCTAATTTGCTTGTTGTGATCAGAAATCTGAAAATTTAAACCACGCCCCATCCAAGTGCTTAAGCCAATCAAACCCTGTCCATACTGGATAAAGCGGGGTTGCTCTCCACGTTTTTGCTGTCTGTTAATGGCAGTAATAATCTGAGTATACATTGTTGCTTCTGGTGTTTTACCTTCAGTAATCAACCATTTCTTATTTAATGCTATTTCTGTAATCTTTCTATAATGCATCGGCTGTTTGTTACTAAATTCTTCTAAGACTTTTTGAGCACATTCATTGAAAGAATGCCCCTTGGTTATACTAGACAGCTGCTTTTTAATAACTTTATTTTCGCTGAGAGAAAAAATTTGGGGAGAAATTTTGACAAAAGGTGATTTACTGCCGTTTTTTTTAATGTCTGCATATAATTTTGCACCTATAGTTCTTGCTGGTGTTTTTCCATTAGTCTTCCATAAACCACTAGAAATTATACGCTTTGTAAGCTCTTCTATATGTAAAGGGCTTTTTGCCTTTTTTAAAATAGCTATAGCTGCCACTTTGATATTCAAAATCCATCCTCTCTTTAATAGAATAAACCTCTCTACCTAACTACTACTTAGCTGCTTTCTTCGTATGTTTAACAAATAGGCATATTTGTCATAAATACTCTTTAAGGTAACTTTTATTCTAGCACGGACATTTTCACACATCGCCCAATTACAAAATGAAAAGGTGTGAACCACTTTTATATAAGCTAGTTAGATTTCATGGTCTATGAGTTTTGAGAGTTTGGCAGTATTTTGAAAATTATGGAAATCACAACGAACAATACACTTCGCTAAAGAGGAGAAATCTTTCGATAGTTTGGTCTACGAAGAACAGAACTTGGTAGGCGCGAGTGGGATCGAACCACCGACCACCACCATGTCAAGGTGGTGCTCTACCACTGAGCTACGCGCCTAAAATTTAGACGTAAAAAGATACCATCTTTAGATGGCAATGTGCAAGAATACGCCCCTAACATTAGGTTCAAGTCCTCGTGGGCCCATTCTGGGCTTAAGTTAAAAAGTTGAACGTAGTAAGATGCAATCTCTTAAACTTAATCTTATTTAGGTTTCAAGAGTAATTAAATGAGAATTAGGAATCTAAAATCTTAGTTCTAGTTTTTGAAATAATAATATCCAAATGAGTTATATCTATATGATTATAATTCATTTGGATATTATTATTTTGCTGACTAAATAAGTGGTATATTAATTTAGATTAAGCTTTTATATATAAATTACAATTTTAGAACTTGTGGATTGAAATTATGCACCGTTACCGAACCTACACTTGTGGCGCGCTTACTGAAGCGGAAGAAGGCAAAACCGTTCGACTCTCAGGCTGGATCCACCGCCAACGAGATCATGGTAATTTACTGTTTGTGGACTTGCGAGACCATTATGGGATCACCCAGTGCGTCATCGATTCCAGCTCCCCGGCTTTTGCATTGGTGCAAACCCTACGCAACGAAAGCGTTGTGACCATCACCGGTCGTGTGGTCAAGCGTACTGCGGAAACTGTAAATAGCAAAATGCCTACCGGCAAAATTGAAATTGCCGTTGATGAATTCGTTCTCGATTCACAAGCCGATATCTTGCCTATCCAGGTTAATGGTGACCAAGAGTTCCCAGAAGACACCCGTTTACGTTATCGCTTTTTAGATCTGCGTCGCGAAAAAATGCACAACAACATTGTGCTGCGTTCAAAAATTATTTCATCACTAAGACAACGCATGATCGAACAAGGGTTTTTGGAAATCCAAACCCCTATTCTGACTTCTAGCTCACCTGAAGGTGCGCGTGACTTTTTGGTCCCAAGCCGTATCCACCCCGGTAAATTTTATGCACTACCCCAAGCGCCACAACAATTTAAACAAATGTTGATGGTGGCCGGTTTTGATCGCTACTTCCAGATCGCACCTTGCTTCCGTGATGAAGATGCCAGAGCCGACCGTTCACCTGGTGAGTTTTATCAACTCGACTTTGAAATGTCGTTTGTGACTCAAGAAGATGTATTTGCAGCGATTGAACCGGTATTACATGGCGTATTCAACGAATTTGCACATGGTAAAATGGTTAGCCAAATGCCCTTCCCACATTTTTCCTATGACGAATCGATGTTGAAGTTTGGTAATGATAAACCTGATATTCGTAATCCGATTATCATTGCAGATGTTTCTGAAGTGTTTGTCGGTTCAGAATTTAACGCCTTTGCTAAAGCCATTCAAAATGGTTCTGTGGTTCGCGGTATTCCTGCACCTAAATCCTCAACACAATCACGTAGTTTCTTTGACAAGATGAACGATTGGGCGAAAACTCAAGGTGCGCCTGGCTTAGGTTATGTGGTATTTGCCGATGGCGAAGCCAAAGGCCCAATTGCGAAGTTCTTAGATAAAGACCGACTCGATAAATTAAAAGCCCTCACCGGCTGCGTTGATGGCGATGCTGTCTTCTTTGCGTGTGCGCCTAAAGCACAAGCAGCCAAGCTTGCAGGCCTTGCACGTACCCGCTTAGGTGAAGACTTAAACTTAATCGATCAAAATCGTTTTGAATTCTGCTGGGTTGTTGATTTCCCTATGTATGAATACAACGAAGACGATAAGAAAGTCGACTTTTCACACAACCCGTTCTCTATGCCACAAGGCGGCTTAGAAGCACTGAATACACAAGACCCACTCACCATTAAAGCTTATCAATACGATATCGTTTGTAATGGTATTGAGTTATCCAGTGGCGCAATCCGTAATCACTTACCCGAAGTGATGTACAAAGCGTTTGCTATCGCAGGTTATGAACCTAAAGTCGTCGAAGATAAATTTGGCGGTATGTTAAATGCCTTCAAATATGGTGCACCTCCTCATGGCGGTTGTGCGCCTGGTATCGATCGTATTGTGATGTTGCTTGCGAATGAACCTAACATTCGTGAAGTGGTTGCATTCCCAATGAACCAACAAGCACAGGACGTATTAATGCAAGCGCCTTCTAATGTGATGCCTAAACAATTAAAAGAATTGCACATTGAAGTGAAAATGCCTCCACCACCTAAGCCAAAAGCTGAAACGGCATAAATAAAAACGCCCCTAAATGGGGCGTTTTTTTAATCTAGGCCTTTTTCTTATTTACTAATTAGAATAGCTAAGATAGCCTGCGTTTTTTTCATAGTGAGAAAAATGCCATGAACCGAATCCCGAGTAAAGTTATCAGATTATTTAATTTTTTATATAACACCACCTCACCAGGTGGCAATTATGAGTCAAAAATATCAATCAAAGGGCCTCATGAAGAAACTATTACGTATAATTCAAAAAGATTCAAACCCAGTGCTGCAGCTCCAGTTACAACCCCTACTACAGTAGATAATCTCATAGATGCATTGGGAGATTTTATGCCAGCCGAGGCTGATTCATTAGATGCCGAAATAGCCTTTACTACCAAAGAAGAAAAAAGGGATTTATTCAACGTTAGAATATTAAGAGATGATACCGCGAATACAAGCCAACAATTAGCACCAACTGAATTAGGCAGTGTTTTTGAAAATGGTCGCCGATATAGCGCAAGATTAGCAAATAAATAAGCAGCGACTAAAGCGACCAAATAAATAACGCCCCTTTCGGGGCGTTATTTATATCTACTCATTTTTTATTGCGAACGTAATGTTTTTTTAAGCACATCCGCCTCTTCTGTGCGTCGTTCATCATTAGCAACTTTAGCACTTAATTTTGATTCAAAATGAGGCGTCACGACTTTATTTTCCTTATCATGATTTTTATCAGGATTAACTAATGCCTCTATCATTAATTGTTTTAATGTGGGATTTTCGATGTCGTTTAGTAAATAGCGAATCGCTGGGCTTAATTTTCTACCCTCTGCATGAAAATTACATAGTTTAACCATTTCAAGGTTATTCGCTATCACGCTTACTCTAAGCATGTAATATAATGAGCTGTTTGATATCTCAGAGCATATATAATTTAAAATATCAGTATTGATTGAATCGCTGATGGGTATCAGATCGACTAAATCAGTGGGTTTTGAGAACGGAAGTAAGAATTTCACTTGATCAAAATTATTTAAATAGGCAGCTTCCGCTAAAGCCGAAGATTGACTATTTATATTGCCTAATTGATGGATATTTACACCTTGTTCAATATATTGAACTAATTTAACAGCATTTAACTTATTATCAGCAATCGCACGACAAAAATCTGCTTCAATTTGCTGCGCATGGCGTTTTTGGAAGATGTTGTTATCCCTCCACTCAGATAATGCTCCTATGAACAATCGACATAGAAAGAGTGCCATGAAAAATAAAGTGAACTCAGGAATGAAAACAGCAACGCAAATTTGCAAAATAAATGCAGCAAGTAATTTTACTCGTTGCCCGCTAAACGTAGGCTTAATCAGCATCCAATTATGGAACCCAGTTAAGAAGCGGCCTTTCCTTTCTTTTAGTATATCATCAAAGTCTTCATGGTTTTCCGGTTTTTCATCATTGTCATTACAAAGGTCAATATCCATGCCTGCAAAAATAAGCGACCTTGCTATAGCACCACGCAATTTTTCGTCTTTAATTTTACCCACATAATGTAATGGTGTATTGCCTTCACTATCTTTGTAACTTTGAGTAAAAAAGTTAGTGTCTCTAAGCAACGTCTTAATTTGTTTCAGATCGCCTTTTTCGATGGCGATGATTAGTTCATTTTTAGCTTCATGAAGTGTTTCGTTTGCCTTTGTGGCAACTGGATCTTTGTGAGATTTTTCTGAGTGTGGCATAAACTTCTCCGCTACTGATTTTAAAAGATTTAAAATTATGCATCTTCCTTACGGCGCATGATACGCAATGCAACGATCAATATGAAGAAATAATCTTGAATTTTTAATTTCGCAATGTTTAACATGATATTTTCAATTGGTATTTTTACAATCGATATGAAAATCTTTTAAATTATTTAGTTACAAAGCGTCAGGTTGAGCACAAAGCAGAAACAACCTAAATGAAAAATGCTCTCAAATGACATACTTCCTTTGCGTGAATATGTACTATGATTGTCAGATATTTTACATTTGTGCAAACTGGAGAATATACCCATGTTGCGATATCTTCTTATCTTTGCCCTAACACTGTCTTCATTTACTGCCGTTGCAAATCAATCAGCCAAACCGGTTTTTGATAATCGAGAATGGGAATTGGGATGGACAATCGCACAAGAACCCAACGCGCCTAAAAACGGCCAGGTATATGAAGAGTACGTTTTAAAAGGCGAAACTGTTCAGAATTGGTCAGAACTAGTAACAATCCAATTTTTCCCTGACTTGAATAAAAAGACAACTCTTGAAAATTTTGAAGCACTCAATAAAAAAGAGCTTTCAAAAACCTGTCCGTCTGTTAATTGGCGCTCACTATCCAACACGGAAGATGAACGCATTTGGGAATGGAATGTTAAAGACTGCAAAGCAGCGGCTGATCAATCTGATTTAACAAGGATTTTAAAAACAGATAAGGGTGTTTTTGTCTTTCATTATGGAATTAAGAAGTCTCCCATGCCTGATGACAAAAAGAAAGAATGGGAAGCAAACTTAAAAGCCATTAAACCTAAATGATTCCGATTGACTAAACGAATAAAAAAACGCCCCTATTGGGGCGTTTTTACTACAGCTACTTTTTAGTGACTAAAACGTTTTAAACGCGATATCTTTTAGTGCTTTAAGCTCATCACGAATAGCGGCTGCTTGTTCAAACTCCAGATTCTTCGCACATTCATACATTTTCGCATCCCACTTCTTGATGCGCTTCATAATTTCATCGGGAGTGAACGCTGCATGCGTTTCTCTGAATTCACGAATTTCTTTAACCACGGCATTTTCAGGCGCTGCATCTTTGCGTGATTTCTTAGCCGCCTTTTGTTGCGATTGCCGCGTGAAGTAAGCACCTTCCATAATATCCGTAATGGCTTTTTGCACGCCTTTAGGGGTTATGCCATGAGCTTTATTATGAGCCACTTGTTTAGCACGGCGCCTGTCAGTTTCTTCGATGGCTTGTTTCATACTGCCAGTCATTTTATCAGCATATAAAATGGCCATACCGTTGATATGTCTTGCAGCTCGCCCGATGGTTTGGATCAAAGAGCGCGTTGAACGCAAAAAGCCTTCTTTATCAGCATCTAAAATCGCGACCAGTGAAACTTCTGGCATATCCAAGCCTTCACGCAATAAGTTAATACCCACCAACACATCGAATACGCCTAATCGTAAATCACGAATGATTTCCACACGCTCTACGGTTTCAACTTCAGAGTGTAAATAGCGAACTTTAATACCATGCTCGGTTAAATAATCAGATAAGTCTTCTGCCATTCGTTTGGTTAACGTGGTAATTAAAACGCGTTCATTCTTTTTAACCCGTTCATGAATTTCAGATAACACATCATCGACTTGATGCCCCACTGGTCTAATCACCACTTGTGGGTCAATCAGCCCGGTTGGTCTTACAATTTGTTCAATAGGCTTACCGGAGTGTTGTAACTCATATTCACCAGGCGTTGCAGAAACATAGATGGTTTGCTTGGCCATGGCTTCAAATTCATGAAATTGTAACGGGCGATTATCCATTGCTGATGGAAGGCGAAAGCCATATTCCACTAAGGTTGATTTGCGTGAACGATCGCCTTTATACATGGCGCCTAACTGTGGAACCATCACATGCGACTCGTCTAATATTAATAGCGATTCTTTTGGTAAGTAATCGATTAACGTTGGTGGTGGCTCACCCGGTTTACGACCTGACAGATGTCGTGAATAATTTTCAATCCCGTTGCAGTAACCTAATTCCAATAACATCTCGATGTCATATTGGGTGCGCTCTTGCAGGCGTTGTGCTTCCAATAATTTATTGTTGTCACGCAGCTCGTCTAAACGCAGTTTAAGTTCAGCTTTAATGTTCTCAACGGCATCTAACACTTGCTGACGCGGCGTTACATAATGTGATTTCGGATAAATTGTAATACGGGGAACGGTTTTCTCCACACTGCCTGTGAGTGGATCAAAAATGGCAATGCTATCGACTTCATCTCCAAATAATTCAATTCGAACGGCAAACTGATCAGATTCTGCAGGAAACACATCAATCACATCACCTCGCACACGAAAAGTCGCGCGCCGGAGTTCGACATCATTACGCGTATATTGTAATTCTGATAATCGTCGCAGAATCGCCCGCTGATCGATTTTTTCACCACGGCTCAGATGCATCATCATGGTTAAATAAGATTGCGGATCGCCTAAACCATAAATCGCGGAAACGGTAGCCACAATGATCACATCTTTGCGTTCTAATAATGCCTTGGTTGCTGATAAACGCATTTGTTCAATATGTTCATTTACCGATGCATCTTTTTCAATGTAAGTATCAGACGAAGGAACATAGGCTTCTGGCTGGTAATAATCGTAATACGAAACAAAATACTCAACGGCATTCTTCGGAAAGAACGATTTCATTTCACCATATAATTGCGCCGCCAAGGTTTTATTGGGCGCTAAGATCATCGTGGGGCGTTGTAATGTTTCAATCACCTTGGCAACAGTAAACGTTTTGCCGGAGCCAGTTACCCCTAATAGCGTCTGGTGAAGCACACCTTCTTCGATGCCTTCAAGTAGCGCTTGAATTGCCTGAGGTTGGTCACCAGCCGGACTATAGTCCGTTTGCATTTTTAGTTTTTTGCTCATTTTCTTAAAAATCTTATAAAAACGACTCAATTATGGCATATTATCGCCTTTTCCTATCTACATTAGAGGGTACTCGATTGGACATCCAACTTGCAAGCCGCGTCAAGCGAATTAAGCCATCCCCCACGCTAGCTGTCACCCAACGTGCTGCTGAATTACAAGCCGCAGGGCAGGACATCGTTAGTTTAGGCGCAGGCGAGCCAGATTTTGATACCCCGCAGCACATTAAAGATGCAGCAATGAAGGCAATCAAAGATGGCAAAACCAAATATACCGCGGTTGATGGTATTCCAAGCCTCAAACAAGCGATTGTCGACAAATTGCAGAATTTTAATCACTTGACCTATAAACCTGAGCAAGTGATTGTTTCTACCGGTGGCAAGCAATGCATTTACAATTTATTGCAGGCCGTCATTGATCATGGCGATGAAGTCATTATCCCTGCGCCTTACTGGGTGTCTTACCCTGATATGGTGTTGCTCGCAGACGGTGTGCCGGTCTTCATCCCTACCGATATGGCGCAGCGTTTTAAAATCACGCCAGAGCAATTAGAAGCCGCTATCACCCCTAAAACACGCATGCTAATCATTAACAGCCCTTCTAACCCCAGCGGCATGTCCTATAGCCATGCAGAATTAAAAGCACTGGCGCAGGTTCTGTTAAAGCACCCCAATATTTTGATCGCCACCGACGATATGTATGAGCATATCCTGTGGACCAAAGAGCCTTTCGCGAACCTCGTGATGGTGTGCCCAGAGCTTTACGACCGCACCATTGTGTTAAGTGGTGTCTCAAAAGTTTATTCAATGACTGGATGGCGCATTGGTTACGCCAGCGGCCCTACCCCCATCATTAAAGCCATGAATAAAATTCAAAGCCAAAGCACCTCGAACCCCACTTCTATTTCCCAATACGCTGCCGATGCGGCTCTGCGCGGTGGTATGGAGTCGGTTCATATGATGGTAGAGACTTTCAAAAAGCGTCACGACTACTTGGTGAAAGCGTTAAACGAAATCGAGGGCATCCAATGCGCGCCTGGCGATGGTACTTTCTATGCCTTTGCACGCGTCCAAGATGTCATAGATCGTATGCCTTTAATTAATTCAGATATACAACTTTCAGAACACCTAATCAGCGCCGTCGGGCTGGCATTAGTACCTGGCTCTGCGTTCGGTAGTGAAGGCTATGTGCGTTTATCTTTTGCCACCAGTATGGAAACCCTTGAGAAAGCAGTAGAACGCTTACAGCGCGGCTGTGCAATGGGTTAACAACATGTTCGCTTGGCTGCTACGACTTGCAGCCAAGCGAAACATTGGCTTGACTTACGCTTAGGGTAAAAGTAGTATCGTGGCCCTAAACGTTGATAGCGATTGTTATCAAAAGTTACCAGCAATTCCCCGATAGCTCAGTTGGTAGAGCAAATGACTGTTAATCATTGGGTCACAGGTTCGAGTCCTGTTCGGGGAGCCAACTTGAACACCTACGTAAATTGACCATAGCGTCAAAGGGTTTACGCAAGGTGTACTCTAGCTTCCGGCCTCTTAATGCTAAGTTCGAAAATAAGAAATTCACCAACTCCCTTTTTTCATGCGTTTTCGAACTTGCGAATAATTGACTAGCTTTGTTAGCCAACTTGAATGCTGTAACGAGTGTTTGCTTAAAGTTGGTATCTGCCTCTTCATGAGACTCAATATCAGCACGCGCAGCAGCTAATTGCGCCTCAAGCCTCGCACTATTTTCTGCATACATTTTTTCAGAAATGCTGTTTTCTAGATAAACGTCAAGTAACCGATTAATTTTAGTCTTTAAAGATTCTTCTTCTTTCTTCAACTGTGCAATTTTGTTGGCATGGTACTCTTTCTCGGCTTGATGAGATTGTTGCAAGCGTTCAGTCACTTTTAAAAGGACATCATGAGGAACAGAGATGGATTCAAATATACTTGTCACCTCATCCAATACTAAGTTTTCAGGTACGTAAATTTTCTTTGATGTGTTTTCTGGATCCCACGTTATTAGATAAGTATTTTTATTAGTTTTGTCTTCTTTTCTGTCTGATGACACTGCCTTGCCAGTTACAGCGCACTTTATAAGCCCCTTAAATATAAAATCCTTATTAGTTTTTACTGCTTGCTGTCGATTAGTCGCTTGCCCCCTAGAATAGGTGACTCTTTGACATTCATCAAACAGTACTTTAGTAATTAAAGGCTCATACTTATGCGGGTAAAATTTATTATATTTTTTTACGTACATTTCGCCGTAATAGAATGGGTTTTTTAATAATGTTGCAATTACATTTTTAGCTAATGGCTTAATACTTTTACCAAATGTATTTGTAAGTCCTTTTTCTTTTGCAAAATTTGCGAGATCACTTAATGAGACAGTACCGGTCGCATATTTTCTAAAGATTTCTTGCATGAGAAGAGCTCGTGATTTATCCACGATAACATTAGATCTACCACTTTCATCTCTAACATTTAGATAGCCTACGGGAGCCCTTAGAATACATTCACCGTTATTAAGCTTATGCATTACACTTCGTTTAACGTTATCAGATATAGCATTTGTGTATGCATTAGCCATAACAACTGACATTTGATAAAAGGAAATCTGCTGGCTGTTGGCTTCGCTATCAAGTTTGCCAATATCAAGAAAATGTAGACTTATTTTGTTATCTCGCCGTAACTTATCAAGGACTGGAAGCTCAGTAAAACTACGTTGTAGCCTATCTACCTTGTCACATACCACCGCAATAGTGGTCTTTTGCTTTTTAACAAAATCGATCATTTTATAGAATTCTGGTCTTTCGCCCTTTGTGGAACTTTCAATCACCTCGAATTCTTTAATTATCTCAAGATCATGCCGGGCGCAGTAATCACGCAATTTGTTGATTTGCGCGTCTATGGAATGACCATCTTGTTCTTGCTCTAATGTTGAAACTCTGGCGAAAATTACTGCTTTCATCATTCACTACTTCTTTCTAAGTCGACTAAATACAATGAGATTCTACTCTAATTTGAAGGCTTTTAAAATTGCTGACTGCTGTTGCTCATAATCGCCCCCATAACTAGCGTGTAGCGTGCTTAAGCCCCCTTTATGGCCCATGTTCTCGGCTAGTGCGATCGACAATTCTACCGCATTTGGCTCCTTTTTAACGGCTCTAGCGAGACTATGTCGAAAAGAATGAGGCTTATAGTATGGCAAACCATTACTCACAAAAGCCGCTTTGAATATATCTCTTATGACATTCTGTGATTTGATTCGCTCACGGGTTAGTTCACTGCCTGGCACACAATCGGAAGTGAAGTTATTAGAGATCTTTGGAAATAGATAATCTTTATCTGTGAAGCCCTTGGCCAACAAATGCTCACGCCAAGAAATCACATTGTTAATAAGATCTGGAATCTGCCCAATAAAAAACGCTGTTATTTTTTTGGCAAACTTTGTGTTTAGCAATCGGGGGTCCTGCACAAACGCCCAAGACTCATATTGCTTAAAGTATTTAATACTCTGCAACCGCGCTGTTTGGAGTGCGCTGATTCGAGGGGTTGTTAATAAACACAAGCTAATCATAGCTCTATTTCTAAGCTCAATTTCGGTATCACTGGGCATATTTCTGATGGTTGCTAAAATATCTGGCAACAAATGGCTTTCTTGGTATCCAGTAGCCTTGGCTATATTTTTATCGTTTCTTGTAGAATGAAGATATTCAACATCTCTTAACTTTATTTTCCTATAGTATTTTTCATTAGATACCAACCATTCAAAAAACTCTCTTACATGAGACAAATAATGAAAATAAAATGACTTTGATACTGGTTCACCAGTTCGCTCATTAAGCTTGTCCTGTAAGTGATTTTTAAATTCTATAGCCCAATCTGAACTAAACATTTTAAAATCCTTAAAGCCTGTAGCCATTTCAAATTCATGTATCGCTTTAATATACTGATCTACTGTCTTTGGATCTTTACCGTTTTTAGCATGCTCTAACTGTTCAAAGAATTTCCTTTTAACTATTTCATTATTTTGGTTATGACGCGTATCGATTCTGCTCATGCTGTTTCTTCCCTAAATTCAATTGATAAACTTGAAATTGGTTTGTCTGTGAATTGTTCAATGGCACTGGACTCAGAACTATGTATTTTATGATGGGGTTCTAGGTGAGTCTTGGAGGCGCTGCTTGAGATATCAGATAATACCTTCAAGGCTTCTGCTTCAATATGGAAAATCGCAATAATTTTCTCTACTTCGGAGCCTTTATATAGTCGCCTCATTTCAAAAGTACAGTTAGGACACAATGCAGTTGCAAGAATGCTGCCGTTTTTATTTATAGCTGCGGATATGATGGTACCCTCCAATGGCGTGTTTATT
>CAZCXZ010000059.1:15769-21395 GCA_964502705.1 Uncultured Candidatus Berkiella sp.
TGCTTGAGTATGGCCCCATAAATAAGATATTTATTTCCATCTTTAATAAAGCTCAATTGTCCACTATTTATCCAAGACCTGATGGTTTGAATATGAAGTTGATCTGCCTTATAAAGACGAGATATTTCAGATAAGGTATAAGACTTATAGCTTTTAACAAGGCTATGATTGTATTTCTTGAACATTGCCATTTGCCTTTTTCATTACATTTTTAAGCTTGTTAAAAATTTCTAGTTCGATTTCATGGCTTGCTATTTTGTTGATGGGGTGAAAAATTGTGTAATGGCCTTTAGTGGGGTAAGTCAAACGATAGCTATCGGCACTAAGCTTTTTATGAATAGCAATATTGGATAAATAGAGGCTGTCATCCACCACACAACTTGCAAAAGCAATTAAGCCGTTATGTGGCTTAACAAATACCACTTCAACTTCCGAAATTTTCATGCTGCTCCTCATCACATATTTGATTTAAATCAGAAACTAATTCTTCTTTAGATAATCGCTGTTCTATCGCTTCTAATTTTCTAAAAAATCCAATCAAATTGCCTTCAGCCAGAATTGCTTCGCTATCTGGAATTTCATCGTAAAGACCTTTGATTAAATTTTGTAGGGTGTTCATAGCACATAGGTGTTGTTACATTTGTGCTAAGTATATGCGAATCAGTGTGAGGTAAATAACCAACCACTAGTGACTGTTTATAACCACTAGTGATTATAAACTTGTGTAATAGATTGACCGCTTGGTATTCACCTTAGAATTAACAGAAATAGACTACACTTAGAAAAGTAATAGAGAGGCTGTATCATGGAAAATAGTGACACCGAACAATTTAGTTCAAAAAGAATAGCTCAAAATAGCATAGATGCTTTAAATGATATTATTGAGAAGCTTCGAGAGGCACATAGTAATACTGGCATTCAAGGGTATTTAGAATTAATCGAACAATGTGAAAAGCATAAAAAGATATTTGAAACTGTTTTACAAAAAAAATGATTAAAAATCACTTATTTTCATTTATTTGAGGGGAGCTCTTATATTCAATTAAATTTTTGCTAACTTTTACATACATATCTATAAAGTTTTTATCAGCTTTTATCTTAACCAGTTGTCCTATATTGGTGGCAAAAACGAAGTTAAGATTTTTGATCCTTTTTTCTACATCCTTTACCATTGACACTTCAAGTGCCTTGTTCAAATTTCGAACAAAATCCATTTGCTGAAAGACATATTGTCCAGTTTGTGATTCTAAATAAAAATGGCCCGCCTCAGTAGTATGTGGGTTACGATAATCAGGTGTCATAACTAAATAATTTTTTGTCTTATTATCTCCTGCAGCGATACTGTCTATTTTAAATGGTTTTTCACCAATATTTGTGACTGATATAACAACAAGTTTATCACTAGGCACATAACCATCTTCTGTAGGACTAGGCAGATAAAGCGTATTAAAAGAAATTGATGCTTTAGCACGTATTTTTCTTGTACTTAGCGCTAAATAAAGTGAAACTACAACCGCACCAATGGTACCAATAGCAACGAGTATGTTAACAATAAAATTCCCGATTTCAATCACAGCATTATGATCAGTCATATATATATTTCCAACTAAAAAACTCTTTATGGTCATCAAGAGATATAGCACGAAATAAATGCATTTTTGGAAATTTAATGATTAGAGAATTGCAAAATATTTGAAGATTTACTTTTTAAATACCTTTTATAATTTCCATTGCACCAACCATAAAAAGTTGGAAACCGCCAATCACTACCTGTATTTTTGGCATTTATATACGGCAGAAATGAAGATAATAATTTAGGATACTCATTCTCAATTTGAGCAGCAACACGACTACATAAGCTACGAGCTGAATTAAAAGAACCATTCTGTAACTCAAACATACATATAGCTTCTACTTTCTTACGTAATGGCTTATATTCTTTATAAGAACTTGCGCCTCCTTTTCGCTTTTCAAGCAAATAATGGTCGTCATCTATATCTTCATACTCAGTTGTCATGCTTTGAAAGTCTGGTTTAATTAGGGAATTAGAAATTCCAGTTACATTATAAAGTCTTAAGGAAGCATCTATATCCACGACCTTACATGATTGTGCCTCATTATCGAGTACATGCTTATGTTGTTTAGCTTTAATGTCAAGAAAATCAAGAATAACATAATAACTTTTAATGCCAGTCATAGTGCACATCTCAACTTGAGACTCATAGCATTTTTTCAAACCGGAATAATTATCACTATGTTTTAACAGCACGCTAATACGTTGTTGACCTGGCACCGTAAATAATATTTCTAATTGCTTGGTATCCTTATTGAATACTCGATCAATAGTAACTTTATATCCTTGTGCAGCGATCCAAGTATTACTAACCATATAAAATAACATTTGCGAATAAAATTCTTTTACATGTTTATGTCTTTTATACAATTCAGTCCAGAATAAGCGCCATAATTCATGCATTTCAATTTGTTTCTTGAAATTTTGTATAAGTGCCTCAACCGTTTCATGTAAAGACGGGTCATCTTGGAGGCTATCAAATCTAATAGTACTGGGCTGAATAAATTTTTTGCCATCTTCCAGCCAGCGATATAAGCCATCAAAATCTTTTTCAAGATCGTAGTGCTCAAAAATTTCACTCTGTAGCTGCTCAAGTACTGAAAGAAAAAAACCTTTATCTTTTTTAATAAGACTTAAAATTGTTTCTTTTTGTTCTTTTTTAGTGGTTTCAAGCCAAGTGATGCCAATTAAATTATTAATTTTTGTTCTCAGTGCTTGGTTTCTTTCTGATAAATTTACTAACCAAGTATTTAATGTTTCTGCAAGTGGTAAGTTAGATAAAATATCTAACGGTAGTAGCTTTATGACACATTTATGATAAGGATTATATGGCAAAAGAAATAGTTTGTTACTCTTTGAGAAATGCTCATGAGTTCCTTTTATCCCAAGCAGCTGCATTACTTCACAAGTGAACTCACAAATAAAATCATCAATAATATTCTGCGTCATATCACTAATAATATCTGAGCCGACTCCTTCCTCCAGCAAAGGAAGCAACAAAAAAACATCTGGATCATTTCTTGCAAATAAAGTTATTTCTTTTGCACTTGATAATATTTTTTCGTTCAGTACAGAACCTGAGCCTGCCCCATTAATAGTACCAGTTCCATAACCAATGCATGTATATTTATACTCCGGAAATTTAACCATCTTCGCAGCAGCTCGCCAAGGTTTATCTCCAATTTGCTCAGATGATTTTAACAGCAGTAAAAGGTTTGAAAAATATTTTTGGAACCCTTTGAAGGCATCTTTCATTAGGGTACTTTTGCTGTCTTTTAACAATAATGGGTCAGTAAATAGCCTAGTATCATGATTTAAAATGGGATCGAATACACCAAGTTTTTTAAGTGCTTCTTTGTCAATTTCAAAATGTTCTGAAAATTTTATTGGCTTGATACTCATTACATCCTTGCATTGTTACTACTCAGAAATTAAAGTCGATTCAAATACCAAGTTCTTTATGTATGAAATCTATCAACTCATGCATATTGGTTGAAGGATTTGAATTGCTAGTTTTTGAATTATAAGTTGATAATCTTGTTGAATTAGTTACTGCTGTACTCAACTTAGGATTTAGCACAGTAAACAAATTAGTCATTGATTTGGAATACTTTGGAAATTCTTTAAGTAAATCTTCAAGAACATTATCTGCAGGTGATTTAGTCCCAATTCTTGCATAACTTTTAGTGCTATAAATAAAATGAATTATTAGCCATATTTCAAAACAAGGCTCAGAGGTAATGGCTTTAAATACTGGATTACTCTTAGCGGATGCAGATGGTTTATATCTTCTTAACTTATCCAATGCAGCATCAAAAGATGGGTGTTCATCTCGATCAAAAACAGGGTATGCATAATCAATGTCTTCATTATTTTCACAAAAATTTAAAAGAGAATCTACTATGCTGATAGGTGCGGAGCCTTTTGGCTTTTCCAAAATTACATTAATCCCCATTCCTCTAAATAACTTGCGCATATCATTGAAGTAATTATACTCAGTTACACCTTCACCCATGATTAATATTGTTAATTTTTTTAATCGCTTAGCTTCTTTTCGTTGTAGTCTAGCTTCAGCTTTTACTTTTCTTTTTTGAAAACGTTTGTTACTGCCCACATAACTTCCCTTTTAAAACTTCAAATCACCTAAAAATGGAATAGCACCATATCTCCCTTGTAAGTATCCTTTTTCAATATTTTCAGATGCTCGTGGACTATAATCTGTCAATGGGTATAAAACAGAAGCATCTTTATTATTTTTTTCCATAAACCAAATTTGATCTCTTCTTAATAAATCTGTATCTAACAATGATGTTTGATGAGTGGAGAAAATAAGCTGAGCATTTTTAGCATTAAGTTCTCTATCTTGAAATAGGCCAATAATAAACTTAACCATTTTAGGGTGTAGACCAGCTTCAAGCTCATCTACTACAAAAACACAGCCATTACTTAGTGCAGTAAGTATTGTTTCAGCGTATGAAGATAATTTTTGAGTGCCATGGGACTCATGTTCAAAAGGTAACTGGATATCTTCGTTATTATTATCTTTATGACAAAAGTTAATAATAGAGATCTCATCATCTTGAGGGGGCTCTATTGTCGTAGAACCACTAAAATCATGTCTAAACCCAAATCTTTTTACCTTTTGGCGTTTATGTTCAATATCTGTAATGTTTAGGTCCGCTGCTTGCAAAAATTTAATAACATTTAATTTATTTTCATGGTTTTTTAAATATTCAGGATTCAGACCGAGAGGTGTTCCACCTAGGATTATAATTAGTTTGTAATAGAACCAATTATAAATAGGTCGCAATTGATCACTATTTAAGTTTACTGCTGTTGACAAAAATAGTCCGTTATCTCTAGTGGATTCTTCCCATAGCTTGTGCTTCTGGCTTTCAAGTAAATAAGATCCAAAGTACCATTCGTAGTTTTGAGTTTCATTATTATAGTTACGTTCGAACCAACGTTGAGGCTTACTAGCCTTATAAGCAAGCAACCACTCCTTAACAATGCGTGTGGCATTTAATGCAAAGCCATACTGATATCTGACACCATCTTCTAGATAAGTGATTTCAAATTCTGTGGGTTCTTCTCTGCTTGTCTTGTCAAAAAGAAAAGGAGTCACATTGACAAATTTGTCCCCCTCACGAATGCGTACAGCAGAGTTGATTACAACATCTTTCATCATACCCATTGCTAAAATTAAATTGCTTTTGCCACTAGCATTAGGCCCATATATAACTGCGGAACGAATGAGCTTTGGTATAGATGGTAACCCGCTATCAAAGCAATTAGGTTCTTGTAAAGACGAATCTTTATTAGCCACCATACTAAATGTCTGAGCATCCTGGATGGATCTAAAATTCTTTACAGTGAATTCTAACAGCATCAATAAGTACCATTTTTAATAAAATAATATCAATTATTGTACATTTTCAACAATTTATCAAATTATTTTAATAGAATCCGATAAAATAATAGACCAAAGGTCTAGTGTTATCGTAGACTCCCCCTAAAAAGACACATTTCATAAATAGAGTTTTCCTGGCAAAA